>JAHIEN010000120.1 GCA_018901615.1 Candidatus Omnitrophota bacterium
ATAGGCAGGGGATAATCTTCATAAGAAAGGTGCCTATCGGTAAGCGGAACAAACAAGTGCCTTTCCACTTTACCCATCGCCTTGAGCACACGCTCATCAGTTACCCCCCTTACCTTTATCTGTGAATTAACCATATTTTCTTTACGCGCGTAAGATATTTCCTTTGAATAATCTGCTCCCAGAAGAAACAACACTGTGATTATTAAAAATATCCTATTTAGCCTCGTCATGCCTTCCTTTTTCTTATCCTTATCACTTTGGTGGATTTTTCCAATTTAATTCTGATCTAAGGCATTTGAATAACCCACCGGGATAATGTATAACGGTTCATGGTTTGCCGGTAAAGATAATATTTTCTTGACTTCCTCATCATTAAAAGCCCCTATGGGAACAGAACTTAAGCCTAAGGCCACTGATTGTAAGTGTATATTCTGGGCAATATGCCCAACCTCTATATGCGCATATCTTATTCCTCGCTGGCCATACTTCGATGCCAAGCGTGAGTAAACTGCGCAGATTACTATATTAACCGGTGCCTGGTTTATAGCAACTTGCCCCAAAGAAGAAACTACCAAGTCGCCTCTTAGATCCTGCTCGCTTAAAGGCTCTAGCCTATGCCCGTTAGGCAAATAGCGAAACAGGCCATTTTTGGTCAATAAATAAATCTCCATAGGATATAACGCTCCTGCGGAAGGAGCAGTACGAAGATTATAGGACTCTTTCTCTAAAGTTATGCCCTGCGCAGCCCAAAGAAGCTGGCTGATCTGTTGCAAAGTCAAATCCTTTTGCTTAAAACTGCGTTGAGAACGCCTTCTAAAAATAGCCTCTTCAAGAGAAATATTGCCTTTGATAAGCGGTTTGGGTAACTGAATTAACTTTGTTTCAGCCATAAACCTGTCCTCCTTACTAATAAAAAGAACATAACCAGCAGCTACAATTAAGGTAATTATAAATACAAGTGATTTCTTGCGTAAAAAACCTGAAAATATGCTTATTGCCATAATTCCTCTGGAACCCTCTCTCGTCAAGAGGAAAAGAATTGGGGTCCCTTTAAGGGCACACCCTATAGGCGACCCATCTAAAACAAGTAGTCATATTATCTATATATATAGGTATAAAGTCAATCCAAAAAGGACAAAATGTCGGAAATTTTGTCCCATACTTTAAGCTTGATATTAGAAAGAATACGTTAAAGACGAGATAAACCTGACGTCGTTTTTCTTGGTATCTTTAACAGGCTTGGCGTCGTATTCGTCAATTAAACTCAAATTCAACGACAGCTTTTCAGACAAAGGGCTTGTAAATACTGTTTCGGAACGCAGCCTGTAATCCGCGGGATCATCAATAGCAGGATAAAAAACCACATCTTCCGTAAACTTTGAATTTTTAAAAATCGCCTTTTCAAAAAAAGCCCTTGGGATCAAGACAGCCTCTTCGCTGTCATCTGTATTTTTATAATTTGTACGCTCATAACCTATTGCCACCTCAACCATTGCCTTTAGCTCAGGTAAATCATAAAACCAGTACCCTATACCTGAACTCGGGATAAGGCGGTAATCAACATCTGCAAACCTGTCATGGTCAGCCTCCATCTTATAGAAATTGTACCATCTCTTGTTGCCTCCAAAACTAAATGCGTATCGTCCAGAACCATACCACTTCTGCGCATCCATATTTTTATTAGACGAGGAATAATAAGTAGAGCCTTTAAGTGTAATTTCATTCACGTGCTTTTTGTTTCTATTGACGGCGATATCTAAAGAAAGCCGGCTTGTGTCAGTATTGCCGCTGGTTTTATTATAACCTAAAGACACGTTCCTATTCCATATCACGTCTTCTTCCGCTTCATCAGCCAGCTCTACAGATTCTTTTTCCACTACACCTTCAATCCTTTCTATGAATTCTTTTTTTATTGAAACTGTGCCTATGGCCTCGGACTTGATAGAAATAGTCTCTTCAGTAACTTCAACTATCTCACCAGTTATTTTATCGCCGTTCTCTAAATAGACCTCATCTGCATATGCGATTAGATTTAGGCTAAAAATAAAAAATAAAATTGTGATCGATGATTTTTTAAATCTCGTAAAGGCTCCTTGTTCATCTGTCTCTATTCCAGATAAAAGAACTAACCCAGTCGATAATAATGCCGACAATCAATGTTCAAAAACAATAAATTCTTTTTCTTCATATTTTTGGTAATTGTTTAATTATTTTATGACTAAGCGCTTCTCGGAGCTCTATCCTGTTGCTATGACAGGCTATATAAGTCGGAGTAGCGTTATCTACCCATGTCCCACAATTTGCGTATATGCCTTTACCTGTTGTCTCAAGCTGGCATCTGTGCGTATGACCGAATATGACTATTTTCGCCCCATTATTTATATGACTCTTAACTGCCTCATTAAATTCCCCGAAATGGCCGCCTTTTTTCAGATATTCTTGTGATGACGGAGTTATCTTGTTTCTTATCAATGCAGCATGACCGAGAAAATCTTCAGTTTTCTCTAATGCCTTCTCAAGCCATACATCAGCATCTCGATTTACGAATCTTTCCAGACTAGCCGCCAGTAAGGCAAATCGCTTGCCGCTCGGCCACTTGACTGACTGCAGCGGGTTTTTATAGCGGTTGAATATGTCGTATCTATGACCATGCTCGGCAACAATGCCATTTTCTACATCACGATATTCTAGAGATATAGCTACTCCTGAATTTATAAATTTTATAAAGGGTATATAATCATGGTTACCTATAACGTATCTCGCTGTTATTTTACTCCTCATGGACAGAATTTTATTCACAACCTCATTATGTCTGAATAAAATCCTGTCCAGGTCAGCCTGCCACACTTCAAATAAATCCCCCACGATAATTAACTCGCTGGCTTCACCTTCAACAAATTCAAGAAATTTCAGCAACTCCTTATCGCGGTGAAAATCATCTGTCCTTGACCCATCCCCTAAATGTAAATCACTTATAAAAATCTTCATTCTCTTCATAGTATACTCCTAAAGAATAACAAAATCCAAATAAAAAATTATCTAAAAAACTGTCAATCTCTCCAAAAAGACATAAACTAAGCGCCATAAACTAAGATCGAATTAGATAGGAATTGCGACTTTTTGGCTATTATTTGGGAGATAGTGCTTGGTAGGAAACGCCCCGGAACATACTGAATAAGGCCGATAAAACTAATGCCCTAACTCTTTGATACGTGGCGAGATACAAAAGGGATTTGAACTAGTACTTAATCCCTCTTCATTTTAGCGCTTTTAACTTAATTATACTTAATCCCTTGCTTATTCAACCAAAATCTCCGTTATTTCCTGCTCCCCTATGGATTTGAGATTGTCTAATATCTCTTTCTGCCATTTCTGAGGCATAGAGTTAAATATGGATTTTACTATTCGCACTTCTCCCTTATTAAAAAGAATGTTAAGTGTTTTTATAGTCATATTTTGCTCGTTTTTGACTATTGCACTGAAAACAAGCTGTTCTTAAATTTGAAGGTGCATCTGTTCCGCCTTTACATACAGGAATAATATGATCCACTTCTAACGCAACATGATTCTTCTTGATAATTTGACCATTAGATTCCCATTCATTTGTCTTATAATGACAAAAAACACATACCCCGTTGGTTAACATGCAATCCGGTGAAATATCCTCATGGCATTTTCTACAGAACTTTTTTCCCTCCTAATGCCTTCGCTACAAATTAATTTATATATCTTATTTTGATATTTATTATAATTTACTTCTATTTACAAGTCAAATATTAAATTTTTTTAGAATATGTTAGGTAACAAAATAACTGTTTTTCTTCTGGAATTACTCTTATTTCTATATTCAATTTCTGCTTTATTATAATATGTAACCGATAAGCCAAATAGGTAATTAGCATTAAATAAGCGCCATTAAATAAAGCTCATTTAGATAGGAATTGCGATATTTTAGCTATTATTCCAAAGATAGGCTCATTAGATAGTCAGCTTACGATAAATGCGAAGGGTGGGTTAAAAACTAACGCCCTAAGTCTTAGGGGCATCGACAGATAAAAAATCACAGACAGGTTTACCTGTCTGTGATTTATCCTAACTCGTTGTAGCACAATGAGATAGGATAACTGGGGTCCCACTCGTATTAGCCGAGGAGGAACCTCTCGCTATATATTAGGTATGTATTATAAGGCTTAATATGGCCTTTATCAAGAAAATTCTGGATTCAGAGAGGACATTTCCTCACCAAATTTGTCCGAAATGTCCGGTCTTTTTTGGCTGGATTTGACGTAACTCTTTGATGGATTAAGAGATAGAATTGTCCGCCTCTCTTTGTCCGGACATTGACGATAAAACTTTATAGCTTATAAGTTTTTAACTCCAGGGATGCTAACTTGGTAGAGTTATTCGTTAAAGGTTCGAGCAAATTATTCTCATAGTTCCATTTTCTCATGTCTTTTTGATAGCTCTTTGGTTTTATACCCGCTGGCCAATTACTTGGTATATCCCTATCAAAGAAAGCCGCAGAACCAATGACAGAACACTGCCATTTCTGAGCTGAATTAGCCATGGTCCTAGCAAAATAAGAAGGACTCGACCCTCCACCTTTCTTATTGAACCCATGAATTAAATCTACAACCACATCAACTCTTGGTTGCGGTTGTTCTAAGTTTAAGGCAGTTATTCCTTTAATATCATTACACACAGCAATATAAATTCTTTTAGTTTTTAAGGTAAAAACTCTCTCGTAGCCTTCTTCTCGGGCAAGATAATCTGTAGCTTTTATCATCCCTGCTTTAGTATCCCAATCAGTAGGGAAGTATTTTCTCCCCATGGCCTTTATCCCTTTTTTTGACAACAAGATACCAAGTTGATGCCGGCCATCATAGCTATCAATTCCTAAACATACACATGTATCTATCTTTATCATTCCTTGTACCCTAGAGATTAAATCTTTTTTTTCTTTTTCATCGCGAAACTTCAAGAAACCTGCTGGGAATATAAGAACGTCCGGAGCATGGGAAGATTCTTCTACCGCTTGCAAAATAGCTGCTAGCGATTCGATCCTAGAACTCGCTGAATAATTACCCTCTGCATGATAGAGAATACTTGTGACCAGGATTCTATTGTCCATGGATAATCACTTTGTTAAGCATTTCTAAGCTAGCGTTATTCTCGAGAGCCAAGTCGCACCACTGACCTGCCCCTATAAGTTATCCTTTAACATTAGCTACTGGTATATCGCCTAAAATAATACTTGGCTTGATACCTTTTTCAGTAAGTATTATTTTAGCATTATGTTGAAGTGACGCCTGAGTAACCTCTAATTCTTTTAACTTCACAGCATTACCTTTAAAAAACTTCTCAGAAGCGACATTGATAAGCTCTATTGATTTTGCTCTACCTTCAGCCATCTTTATTTCAGATTGCCTGAAGCCGTCTGCCTTTTCAATAGCGGCGAGTTTATCTTGTTCTGCAGCTTCAAATCTACCAGTTGCCTCTAACTTAGCAGCTCTACGAGTCTGTTCAGCTGTCTTCTGTAAGTGCATAGCTATCTTAATGTCGGCAGGTGGGTCAATCTCTTTAATCTCTACCTTATCAACTTTTATTCCCCATTCGTCTGTAATGGCGTCCAATTCTTTCTGAAGATTTGCAGATATGGTAGCTCTTGCAATTAAACTTTCATCTAAAGTCAATGAACCAAACTCCTGCCTCAAGTTAGTCTGTGCTAATTGCTGTATTGCTTTTTTCCAATTATCAATGTTGTAGTAGGTTTTTTTAATAGCTTCTTCAGTAGCATACGGTCTTGCCCAAACAATACCGTCTACTTGGATTTCTACATTGTCCTTTGTGATTACTGGTTGTGCTGGTATATCCAGAGTATGTGCCCTGATGTCCCTACTTTTCGTTCCTTCAATAATAGGGATAATGAAATTAAGCCCTGGTTCAAGATACCTATTATATTTTCCGAACCTTTCTACGATTGCTCGTCTTTGCTGTGGTACTATCCTAATACCAAAGATAAATACTAACACTGTTATGGCTAATATTATCCATAACATACTGCACCTCCTTTTAAGTTATTATTCATCTAACTTACCTTCTTTAACTCTCTCGCCGTCACTCCAGAGCCTTCTATACGCAAGAAATGTGTAGTAAATAGCACTTTTGTCTTCTCCTACTGACCTGCCCCCCTTTCTGGTACCTATATTCTAACATAACTATTGGTACCGTTTAAGGGGGTCAGGTCAATTAGGAAATAGATTTGTCCGCCTCTTCCTGTCCGGACATTGATACCTAGCGGTAGAAAATGTGTCTAATTTTGCATCGGCCGAGTCGCTAGCCAAACAGGTTACAACCTGTTTAATGACATAATCCTTGCACAAATTAACCTGCTGGGCCAAGAATAAAGCGTGCCCGTTCGTGGCGAAGCATTTCAAACGGCGTCATACATTTGATATGAAGACCGATACAAACGTTCGGAATCTTTATCTTCTTCACTGCGGTAGATATAATCTCATGCGTCACAACAGCATGGTTATATGCAAGTGCATAAGCAACTATGTAGTAGTCTGCAACTTGAAGAAATGTATTCACAGCGGCAGGCTCATAGTTTTGACTCGTTACCCAAGTACTGACTGAGGCAAGCGCTGGCAGAATCGCAGCGGCTGGCTTAAGAAAGAACTCTGGTCCGCGTTCAGATGCCCAGACTGAAAGTTCATCGGCACCGGCATCAATTTCATCACCAACCTTTTCTATACTAAAAACGCGTTTTTCTTTATTATTAACTATTAGCCACTCCCAGAATGCCGGACAAAAATCCAAACCGTAATGAAGATTTTTCGCTTGTATGAACACATTAGCATCAAGTAAATATGCCATTAGACGACCCCCAAGGTATGTCCGAGATCTCGAAAAGTCTCAAGCTTTGAGAACCCAAGCATACGAAACGCATCACGATAAAGAGTCTGCCCCTCAAGCGTATTAGCGATAAGTGCACTAGCAAAACGTTTACTAACTCGCGCAGTTTGTGTTAGGTAAAAATTACCTCCCGTTCCTGAAGGTAGCTTCAGGAGTCTATCAAGCTCTTTATTATAGGCCTTCCAGAATTGCTTTTCATTGAGACCGCCCGCATCGTAAATCCTCCGTAGAATAACCAAGGTACTAACTTTAAAATGGCGGGCGAGGCGATTAACTTCATCAAACAACGGCTTACTCTTTTGATATTCATTTCGTAACGCGGTAAGTGGTACTAAAAGTTCAGCAGCAACTAAATTACACCAACGCTCAATCTTATTTCCTGTTATCTGCGCGACTTGCGCATCGGAAAGAGCAGACTGACCTAGCCAAATATGAGCTAACTCATGAGCGAGTGTAAACATCTGAGCTGATTTTGTATCTGAACCATTTATGAATACAAGCGGCGATAAATCATCGACCAGAGCAAAACCTCGGAATTCATATGGATCAAGCTTTCGCCAGTTGTTATTTCCGACAACGCCATTTACCATAATCAGAATTCCTAGTTCATCCGCCTGATCAATGAAGCTGCGTAATGCATCGACCCATGTTCGCATTTTGCGGCGTTCTTCTATATCAAACCCAAGCGCGTGACGAATACTCTCTGCAAATTCTTTAACATTATTCTCAATACTAGCAGAACCTACAAATTGTAACGGTTTTTCACCCGAAGCTCGCATAAACTCGCGGTACCATTCCTGTCGTTGCTGACAAATATAAATGGTATCAAGAAGATCGGGACTTGGCTGTTCAAACTCTTTGTTACCAACGGTACGAAAATCAGGGATCGGAACCTTCTCAACTGGTGGCTCCTGGAGAAAAAGAAATCCGATAGAGGTATATGTAGCTCTGGCAAAGTTCTCCAATTGCTTAAGAGTTGGGCTCGCCTTACCACTACTCCAAAGTTCAAGCTTCGGAAACCTATTATGCATACTCTCCGGGCTTTGCCCAGAACGCTCACAAGCCCAAAGCAACATTTCTGGTTTTACCGTTACACGGCTCATATGTCTGCCTCTTATATTATTCTATAAGATTACCTGAATTGCTCTTTAAACAGCCGTCCTCTTACATCATAATTCGTTACTTAAATATTATACTACAATTTTGCACAATACAAATAAAAAACCTTCACAAGAATTTCTCCTATGAAGGTTTTACTTTTTTAATGTCCGGGATTTATCCCTTCTTAACTCGGGACCGCTATTCAATTGTAAATAAAGGATATCACATATTTTTAATTAATCAAGAAAAGCTCTCCATCTTTTAGTGACCTGCGTGCCGCGATGAATAATTAAATGTATATCTAAAATGGTACCGTTGTCGCCATTTGCCCGTTTTTCAGTGCAAGATTAACAAAATCTATTTTTATATATTTATCTTTTGATCGGATCACATTTCTCAATGAATGAAAAAGTGGTGGAACCTTTTCGTTACAAAACCCCAAGATCAATCTAACCCTCTTTTTCGTATTGATATTCTTGCCTTTAGGGCCTACACTAACTAACTTGATAGCCATTTTATTATCCTCTATCCAATTACGATGCTCCAACCCTTGAAAAAAAAGATTATTAAATTGTTCTTCTCCGCAAGAAGGGCCTTTGATCTCAAACGCGACCAAAGAATGATCGTTCGTATCAAATCCCAATATGTCCAATCTTTCAGGATTTTTTGTGCCTTCTCCGGTCTGAACTTCATGAGAAATATACTTTATATTTATCTTACCATTTAATGTCGGCACTGTAAGGCCGTTCTCGCTTTTCATGGCATCACATATAACCTGCTGATATCGTGATTCGCACCTATCGTGGCTCCGGGATCTAACTTTATCAGATGAAGCATTGCGGATTGTTTTCACAAGATCGTTTGTTATCACTATCAAATGGGGCGTCAATACCGAAAGAAGCTTAAATTTTCTGATAAACACATCGGGGAATCTTGCACCCATAATGTATAAGCATCTTGCATTATTACTAAAATATTTATCGTTTATTTTTTGGAATAAATCTAGTATAGGGTAGAGAAGTATTCTTAGAAATGGTGTTCCTACATTATTAGTTGTCAAATCTTCTGTATTCCCCGGAAATCCCACAGCCAGTCCTTGCCAGTTTCTATCGCCTTTAACAATATAAATTGGCAACCTAGCCAAATTTTCACTTATTCCCAAATCGTGCACTTCTTTTTTTTCTATTTTGTCTACGATTAAGCGCCTGTCTTTCAAAACACTTATTAATCCACGAAGATATTTATCCTCCAAATTCCCGCATCGCACACCTTTGCTATAACTTTCTTTCATAAATAGTATTTTGCTCATACCATCCCCCTGCTACGAGCTATCCTTCCTGGTATATTCGGATTATTTATTGCTTTCATAACACGCTTCCAGTTGCATCCATTTATAGCCCTGTCATCTATATAAACATGAGCTACAAATTTCTCCATTTTAATATAATGAAAAGGAAAGCCATGTTTTTTGAGCCATCTTCTGGTTACTTCTTTACTGCCGTAATTGCGTGAGCTATGAAAAACAACGGTATTGCCTTGTTTATATAACTTTTTAACTGCTTCCAAAGCACCCTTTATAGGCCTTGCCTTCATTAATTCGTAAGGGTTCTTATTCGCTTTACTAAAATCAATCTCGGAACAATCAGCTACCGTTCCATCAATATCAATAGCTATAGTCAGCTTTTTGCCCGGATAAAGCACATTAAGGCCTTTGATTTTACGCATAATAGGCGTTTTATTTTTGTAAACTATCGTCTGTATATTTATTGTCTACGCTGTGGGATTATAACTCCAATGATTGAGAATAGCAAGGTTATAAGCCTTTTTGAGCCTCTAAAATTAATCGTCTTTCTTCGGACAAGGGAACCTTTGGGTAGCGGCCGAACGATGTGGCTGTACGATTTCCACTCTAGGATTTTTTATTCGCCATTTAATAAGCCTGCTGCATTTCCTGGGATCTCTATGTTATTTGCTTTTGCATATTCCACATAAGAAGAAAGTATGTCTTTGGTTAATTTTAAATCCATTGGAATCGCCTTCACTAAAGTAAGCGCTGTGGAAGCTATGCCTTTGACTTTCATTATTTCCATAGGGGAAGCAGTACTGACTGCTCCCTGAGCCTGCGAAGATAAATTCTGCACACTACCCACTAATTCCCGCTCCTTTTGAATTCCACTAACCAAATGAACTATACTTTCCGCCATTAGTTTCTTAGATTCAATACTCGGCACTTTTGCTTCAGCCATTTTTTGTTTAATTATCTCATGGGCTTCTTCGGATGCCTTCCTCGCTTTAGTCAATTCTTTATCGTTAATATTGCCTTCTTTCAATGATTTAACCACCGCTAATTTTTCCAACACTTCATTTTTAACGCCGAATGCTTCAGCCGCTTTTTCTAAACTAAGCGATAATTCCCGTGTAGAAGCCAAATAGGTATTTATGGAAGATGTTTTAGAAGAAGCTAAGTCTGACATAGAAACGCCGGTTGCAGATTGAACTCCGCTTATTAGCTTTTTTACGTTGGGGAATTCGGCAGACGCAGTATTTACATATAGAAAAATAAAACTGATGCTTATCCACAATAATAATTTCTTGTACACTTTCCCCTCCTTGTCAATTTATAATCCTTCTTTTGCTCTTAACTGATCAATTAAATCTTTTGCCGCAGATGTGCTAGCGCTTACCAGTGCATTTACTTTAGCAACCTTGGGATTTTCTCCAATGCCACTATACTGAATAGGCCCAACACTTGCAATCTTTTTGGTAAATTTACCCCTGGAGTCCAAAATATAGCCCATAACATTTACGTAGACTTTAGATAAACCAGTTGCTTGATCTATCTGATCTCTCCCTACATCAAGCATGGCTATGGCCAATAAGCTAATTCCTTTATCTTTAGTTAAATCTACGGTCTCTTTCTTGGTAGAATCCGATATATCATTGCCAGCTGAGAAATCTTTGATGAATTTATCCTTATCTATCCCAGCTTCAAAAGTAGGAACCACCGTGAAATCAGCTTTATTAAATACCTCCGTTACTTTTGCTTCGATTTCTTCTGAAGTATAACTTCTATATTTTACAACTTCGCTTTTTTTCTCAACTGAACCACTTGTTGTTTTTTCATACACATTGCTCTGTTCATCCGACAAATTCCCCTGGTATTTAGCTGTTGATTCCCCTTGATACTTAACTTCCTCACTGCTTCCTTTGCTCACAATGCCTGGTCTTTTCTTTTGGCTCTGATCTAACTTCTCATCTGTTGCCACGCCAATTTTTTCATCCGTTGTTACATTGGCTTTTTCATCTATTCCTAAATTTTCTTTATAATCATTGCTCTCTACCGTCTTCTCTGCTTTCTCATCCATAAATGCTTTTACGCTCTCTACTTCTCGCGCAAGAAAAACGAAAGAGAGATAGACTTCTTCTTTTTTCTTAATGTTTGCTTGGGTGTATTTATTTACTAATTCTTCAATTTGAGCCTCATTAATAGATGCCTGGACCCCAATAGTCCAATACCCGTTGTTCCAATTGCCATCATCAAGCGCCACAACTTCAGGAACATATGTCGCAAGATTCTGTCTAAGCTGATCAATGACATTATTTAATATCCTGACACGCTGTGAATCCAATTCAGCAATATACTTATCTAATGCCTTCTTTCTAGCGTCTTCAAGCGCCAGCTTTTGCTGACCCGTAGTAGCCGTGCGAATAAACTTTGTTTCGACTTGCCCAATAACCTTCACCTTTTTATACTCAGCATGTGCTTCCGTCCCAGCCAACAGTAGAAACCCACAAATCAACAACAGCGTTATTTGTTTAAGCATCGCTCTATTACCTCCTTGTAAAATGGTTTATCATTCTGCATTTCTTTTATCGCTTCGAGCATTACAAGCCCGGTCATTTCATCATGCACAGAGAAGTCATCAACAGTCTTCTGAAGCTTAGGAATATTCTTAACAGATCCATATTTTACTTTTTTCTCCCAGTATTGCGTGCCTAAGTCCGGATCGTAAACCTTGATTGTACTGTAAGCGCCATAAAGATATGCATCTTCACCTACCCCTTCTTTATACAACTCCTTGGTTAATTTACGCAAGGTAAAATCTATCCCATAGCTTGCAGGTGGAATCTCAAAATCCTGCACCCTTGCATCCGAGAAAACTAAAGACATCCTTGCCCCAAGGTAATCTTTTGCATATGGTAATACCGAAACGTCAAGCTTACTAGAGAGAAAGTCTGAGAATTTCTGCGCGATTATACTCTCGAAAGCGCCTAGATTATTCTTATAAATATCCAGCTTATTCTTTGCTTCGTCTTCAAGATAAACATTCATAATTTTTAAACTAAGCCTATCATCATTCCTAAGCTTAAGATTACTTAGCCTTTCTTTCAAAATCTTTAATATGCTGAAATCTTCTGAAAAATAAAGCTTTTTCATGAGATCTAATTTATAATCTTCCGTAGGCGGTTCTTTTCTGACATCAATATATTCTAGGTACAAAGGATAAGAAGCCACTATCTTCATCCCATCAAAATTAACAAATATTACATTACAACAAAGATTTACCACTACTTTATACACATCCTCAATATTTACCACACTGATATTCTCTCGAGTTACTGCTAGTGCCATAGATATCTTAGTATCCGAGTCTTCTCCTATAAGAAGGTTAAAACCACTTATCAAAGATTTATTGTCCTTGAAGAACTTAAGTAGCTCTTTGTCAAATATGGTGCGTTTGTTTTCATCCTTTGTTGATTCAGCTAAGGCAGAGGAATATTTAAAATTTAAGGGGATATCTTTGAAATTACCACAGAAGGCAAAGCCGGCGTATTTGACGTCAGGAGGAAGAGGAATAACAGGTTGAAAAACAAACAAATAGGATTAAAAAACTTAAAAATGCTTTTTTCATAACGTAATGATTTAATTATACTCCGGAAAAAAATAATAGTCAACTAGCTTCTATCAAGTTTCTAATGCTAAATTGAACGAGGATTATTTCGTACTTTCATACGCTACTAGAGATAACTCCCGTAAGGACGGGTAGTAATATTCGACAAAGGGACGGCCTCTCCGCATACAGCTATTGGTAAATTTGAGAGGTATCCCCGGTAAGGACGGGCAGAAATATGACGCGGCAGAAGGACTCTCTGTATACAGGTAGAAAAAAGGCTATTGACCCTATCCGATCAATAGCCTCTAAACTCTCCCATTATGCGTGGAGAACGATATTACTGGGGTAGCTAACGGGATTTGAACCCGCTCTAAGAGATCCACAATCTCTCGTGCTGCCATTACACTATAGCTACCGTAAAAATAATTAAGAAAGATTCAAAATAAGTTTAAAAAATTGCCCTGAATATTCTTCAGCTTAACCAGTTTGTTCTCAAAATTAAACAATAAAATAAAACTTGTCAGAAAAGGCGGTTCTGTTTTTCCGCCAACGTCCTTTTTTAAGGTGACATCCTCTGCTTCCAACGTACACCTTGCGAGCAGGTTGGACTTTAACAGCCGTATGTCACTATTAAGATCGAGCCGCCCTTCTTTTATTACGCGGCTAAGATATCTGTCATACACCATGCCGAGAGTTTTTATCTTGATATCGTCTATCTGCAGGTTTGCTTTTATCTTACTGTCTGGACCGGCCCGGCCGCTTATCTTCAAAGGCGAAAGAAAATCAGTCTCCCTGTTCTTGAGAAATCCTGTTATCGCGAAATCAAAGGCATTGTTTTTTGAGAAATAAAGGCCCAAGGTCTCAATCTCTCCATTAATATTGATAAACTCTAACTTGTTCCTGCCGTCTTTGTCATATAAAACCGTGCCATTATGTATATATATCCTTGAAAGCAAAAAATCAGGCAATAATAAAGGACTCTGAGGACCTTGTCCTTCTTTTGCAGCTAAAAAATCAGCCGCACTCAATTGACTCACGTCTTCTTTTTTTATGCTGATAACAGGGTCGGTTATATAGACCTTTGAAATTATCAGTTTATTTTTTGTAAAAAAAGATGCGGGGCTGGGATAGATGCGGACATTTGAAATACTAATCGCGCTACCTATCTTTATGTCCTTTAATTCCAGGCTTACGGGAAATCTCAGACGCGCCTGACCTATCGAGATATCGGCGCTAAAGGCCTTTTCTGATAACCCTAAAAGCCGTGACTTTATATTGCCGGCAAGAAACCTGTAACCCAGAAAGATAAGCCCGGATACACAGAATATAACAATAATAAATACGCTTCTTTTAAAAATGTGTCTGAGCATATTAGTAGTGATGGCCTTTCGACGCGCTCGTCTCAAATATATTCCTTGATCTCGCTTGCTCGGAACCATGGTGAGCAAGCCTTTGACCCGCCGTAGCGGGTCAAAGGCGCGTCGAACCGTGGCGTCCCTGGCCTGATTCGAACAGGCGACCCTCTGCTTAGCATTCCAGCATCAGATTACTCTGACCACCAGTTAAGGCTTGCTGGCTGGACTTTCTCTTGGGCATCACAGCCCCGTCGCGTAAAGTCTCTACACTCAGCACATAATATGCGCCTAGCTCGGTATAGTCCTTTTCAGGATGTCCACCGAATTAACGACGTCCACTTCATAGGTTCATTTCCCTATGAAGGCTCCCTTTTGTCCCTCGCGGCTACAACTTAAAACTACGGCCGCTCGGGATCAATTTTTTCCGCCACTGGCGGAAAAAATCGTAAGGCAGATGCTCTATCCATCTGAGCTACAGGGACGTTTGTTTAATCAATAATTAATGCCTTCAAATCGCTCCGGTATAGGGCTCATGAACCATTCGCTTCTTTTAATTCATGGCCTGCCATGAACCTGAGCGAAGCGAATGGTTCATGGTCGGGGCAGCAGGACTCGAACCTGCGACCCCCTGCTCCCAAAGCAGGTGCTCTAGCCAAACTGAGCCATGCCCCGTTCCAAATTACAAGGCCATGCCACCATTCCATATTTGGAACGGGGCACGCCCCGAATTCTTACAATTTTAGCAGCAGAGTTGCTAAAAGTCAACCTGAAGCCTGAACGTATTTCTTTATAATGTTTTTTGCCTTTAGTAAGGCTCTGCTCCTATGGCTTATCCTGTTTTTCTTATTTATGCCTAGCTCGGCAAATGTCTTTTTATAGCCATTGGGCCTAAAGATAGGGTCATAGCCAAAACCTGTATTTCCTGAAGGTTTTTTCGTTATTATTCCTTTAATCCTGCCTTCTGCCGTACCTATAACTTTGCCTTTATCAACTACAGCTATTACGCATCTGAAGCATGCTTTTCTTTTTGATAACGGCATGCCTTTAAGCAGTCTTAACACCTTCTCATTGTTACTTGAATACGTTGCTCCTTTACCTGAAAAACGCGCCGAGAAAACCCCTGGCCTTCCACCGAGCGCCTTTATCTCAAGGCCTGAATCATCAGCCACGACAAGCTTTTTCAAAAAGTCCGAGACGATAAGGGCTTTTTTCTTCGCATTGGCCTCGAGAGTCTTCCTGTCCTCTTTTACTTCTGGGACACCTTTAAAACCTTCCAGCGAAACGACCTTTACAGGCAAACCCCTTAAAAGCGTCCTTATCTCTTTCAGTTTATGCTGGTTTCTCGTGGCTATGACTAACTGCATTATAACTCGATCTTTAAAATCTTGCGCTGTATGGCAA
>JAHIEN010000121.1 GCA_018901615.1 Candidatus Omnitrophota bacterium
AAAAATATTTTTAATAGGAGATAAAAATGGCTTATGAAAAATTTATAGAAGAGTATTTAAGTAAAGAGCTACTTAAGAAACAGAAGCCTAGTTTTGATGCAGTTGAAAAACTTATTATACGCAGCGCCAAAGATCTAAAAACTGCAAAAGCAAATTTAAGTATCGATGAAGGAATTGCTTATACAGTAGCTTATCTTGCTATGCTGCGCGCTGGCCGCGCATTTATGCTTTTGAAAGGATTTCGCCCTGTAGGCGGGTATCAGCATAAGACTGTTGTAGAATTTATGGCGCAATGTTTAGAGAAAGAATACAAAAGTATAGTAGAGCGCTTTGATAGAATGCGAAGAAAGCGTAATATTTTTACCTATGATTGATATAACAATTTCTCGCACGGAGGCAGAAAGCGCTTTTGCTACAGCGGTGAAATTTGTTAATTTGATCAAAGATGTTATAAAGAAAGAAAGTCCACAAGGACATTTTAAGTTCTAAGTTGTCCAGGGTTTAAGATAGGACAAATTGGATACTTCGACAAGCTCAGCGTAGGCAATCTTACCTATAACTTTATCTCTGATTTGCCAATAATTCTTGATATTTGGCGTTATGTTCTATATAATAGATTGTTTGCGTTAAGAGATAGATTTATAATATACACAACTTAGGGCAGCCACATAAATCTCTCTAATTCCAGATGGAGAGATAAGATTAACCCTGATTGGCAATGCTAGTCAGGGTATTTTTTATGTCTTTGGGTGTCAAAGGGTTAGGGAAATATTCTGCATGTCATTGGAGGAGTCTCGCCACCGAAGGTGGCGGACGACGAAGCAATCTTTTTCGTCTAAAATAACCAAAAAAATCTCATCGAACCATCTCTTTATCTCTATATCGCAAATTAGTTTCTCAAGCGTAGTGTCGCAGTTATTCGGCCATATAACAGAGATTAAACCCTCACTCCCCAAGATTCGTGGCTTATATGGTGACAGACATTTCGATTTATCTTTTCATCTCCGTATAATTGTGTTATGATTTAATTGTTTAGTCACAATTAACTGGGGAAAAAGATGGAAAATAGAACCAAAGGTCAGACAGAGGCCCTTATCGGTGAGGCAATAATAAGGTTTGAAAAAGAATATATGGGAAGGGGACCGCGGGAGACCAAAACCTATATTATCCGAGATATGGTTTTTGTCAGACTTAAAGGGGTGCTTACTCCTGCCGAAGAACAATTAGCTAAGACATCAGAAGGAGCTGAATTAATAAAAAGGACGCGTATGCAATTGTTAGAAGGGGCAAAAGTTCTGCTGGAAAATACGATTTCAGATATTACCTCTTGTCAAGTTGCAAGCATGCATACAGATATAAGTACAAAGACAGGAGAAAGAATTATTATTTTCACTCTGGATCAAGATTTGGAAATTAAGTTTGCAACTGAAGTTCAGCCTAAAAAAGATTGACTATAATTCTTCGCTGCTGTAAAATACACAAGATAGAATAATAACTTGGTAGACTGAGGCAAGGATCTCGAGTTTTCGGGATTGTTGTAGAGTAAGCCAGCATCAAAATCTTTTAGTTCATCTAAAGATGAGCGGAAGATGATACTGGCTTTTTTATTTTAACAGCGTTTTTTAAAAAAAGGAGGAAGCGTGATGCCTAAAATGTGTCTAGAAGCATTGAAGTCCAAAATGAGTGAGCGTGATTGTGAGAAGCTGAACGCTATAGCTAATCCCAAAGTTCAGAAGTTTATTACTGAGTCTTGCGAACTCTGTAATCCTGAGAGAATATTTATCTGCAGCGATTCTCCAGAAGATATTGTTTATGTGCGTCAACAGGCAGTTTCTAGAGGTGAGGAAAAGCCATTGGCGATTTCTGGACACACTTATCACTTTGATGGGATAGAGGATCAAGGTCGTGACCGCGAGGTTACCAAGTATCTTGTGCCTAAAGATGATTTACTTAGCAAGACCCTCAAGCAGATTGAGCGCGAAGAAGGATTGACAGAAGTAAAAGGATTACTTAAAGGCGCTATGCACGGACGGACAATGATTGTTCGCTTTCTTTCACTGGGGCCTGCTAACTCTGTATTTAGCATCCCCTGCGTGCAGTGTACGGATTCCTGGTATGTTGCTCACAGTGAAGACCTTCTTTATCGGTCAGCTTATGATATGTTTACGCAAAAAACAGAGCAGTCAGAGCTTTTTTGTATTTTGCATTCGGCAGGAAAGATGAACGAGGCTATGGTAAGCGTAGAGGCAGAGAAGAAATGTATCTATATTGATCACACCAAAGATACCATTTATAGCGTAAATACCCAGTATGCCGGTAATACCGTTGGTTTAAAAAAACTTGCCCTTCGGCTGACTATTCGTAAGGCGGATAGGGAGGGCTGGCTTGCCGAGCACATGTTTTTGATGGGAGTTCATGGGCCAAATAGTCGAAAGACTTATTTTGCGGGGGCCTTTCCAAGCGCATGTGGTAAGACATCAACTGCTATGTTATCAGGTGAGATAATATTGGGCGATGATATTGCATATTTCCGCAGCATAGATGGTGAATGCAGAGCGGTAAATGCCGAGGCAGGAATATTTGGGATTATCCAAAATATAAACCCTAACGATGATCCTGTAATTCATAAAGTCCTGGATACTCCCGGTGAGGTTATATTCTCAAATATCTTGGTAAAAGACGGTAAGCCTTACTGGTTAGGGATGGATGAAAAAGTTCCTAAGGAAGGACTTAATTTTTCCGGCGAATGGCATGAAGGAAAAACTGATAAAAAGGGAGCCAAGATCCCACATGCCCATAAGAATGCCAGATACGCTGTCGCATTAAGAGCATTAGAAAATGTCGATCCTGAATTGGATAATCCAAAAGGAGTGAAGCTCTCAGGCATAATGTATGGCGGCCGCGATGCAAAAAGCTACGTGCCGGTGCAGGAAAGTTTTAACTGGGAGCATGGCATTATCGCCTATGGCGCAGCCCTTGAGACTGAGACTACTTTTGCCACAATCGGCAAAGAAGGGATTGCCGAGATTAATCTAATGAGCATACAGGATTTTGTTTCTATCTCTTTAGGGAAATATATACAGAATAACCTGGAGTTCGGCAAAAAATGCAAAAAGTCTCCTATTGTATTTGGTGTTAATTATTTTCTCAGGGATAAGGAAGGTAAGTTTTTAAATGGTGTAAAGGATAAACATGTATGGGTAAAGTGGATGGAATTGCGCGTTAATAAAGATGTCCAGGCTATAGAAGGCCCTACCGGGCGCATTCCCGAATATGAAGATCTTAAGATTCTCTTTAAAGAGGTCCTAGGGAAAGATTATAAAAAACAAGACTATATAGACCAATTTACGATTCGCGTTCCAGAAAATTTAGCTAAACTTGAGCGGGTAGAGAAGTTTCATAAGGAAAACGTTGCTGGCGCACCGGAAATACTTTTTGATATCCTTAATCAGCAGCGCCAACGTTTGCTCAGAGCTAAAAAACAATTCGGTGATTACATTTCACCTGATAGCCTGAAAAAATCTTAAGATAAAGGAGGAAATTGATTATGTCAAACAAGACACTGCGATTTTCAAGACTTGGGGACATTGAGTTTTTTAAAAGAGGAAAAGTGCGAGAAATTTATAATCTCAAAGACAAGTTTCTGATGGTGGCAACTGACAGAATATCCTGCTTTGATGTAGTATTGCCTACGGAAATTCCTCATAAAGGGGAAGTTTTAACTAAGCTTTCAGTGTTTTGGTTTGAGTTTACTAAGGATATAATTTCCAATCATTTTATCACTGCTAATGCAGATGAGTTTCCAGAAGAGTTGCAAAAGCATAAAGAAACATTATGCAGCCGTTCTATGTTGGTTAAGAAAGCAAATCCTATGCCTGTTGAATGCGTGGTGAGAGGTTATCTTTCCGGCTCTGGTTGGAAAGAATACAAAGAGACGCAGTCTATCTGCGGGATAAAGCTCCCCAAAGGGCTTAAGGAGTCAGATAAGTTACCGGAGCCCATTTTTACCCCAGCAACAAAAGAAGAAGTCGGGCACGACATTAATGTAACGCAGGAATATATTGAAAAGAAGATTGGAAAAGAGATAACCACAGGGCTGAAAGAGATAAGTTTGAGTCTTTACAAAAAAGCCAGTAGTTATGCTGAATCAAAAGGCATAATTATTGCCGATACAAAGTTTGAATTTGGCACAATCGAAGATGAAATTATTCTTATAGATGAAGTGCTTACACCTGATTCGTCTCGCTTTTGGCCAAAAGATAGCTATGTCTCTGGGAAGAGTCAGCCAAGTTTTGACAAACAATTTGTCCGTGACTATCTAGAAACGCTGGATTGGAATAAAGAATCACCTGGACCGGAGTTGCCTGATGAGATAGTCAATAAAACAACAGAGAAATATCTTCAGGCCCTTAAAATGATTACGGATAAAGAAGTATAGAAAAGCCAAATCAGAAGGAGGTAGTCTAAAGATGAATGGCAAAACGAAACAGGAGATTGAATCTGCAGTTAGTGAGGCGATGACCAAATTTTTAAAAGAGCAGCTGGGCGAGGAGGCTGAAACAGTGACTGTTCAAGTAGCAGATGATGCGATAATTGTAAGATTCAAAGGAGTCATGTCTCCCGCAGAAAGATTTTTGGTTAAAAATCAGGAAGGCATGAGATTGATAAAAGAGCTAAAGGGAAAACTTATCGAAAGAGCAAGGCCCCTTTTAGAAACGATGATTAAAAATTTAATTGATGCTGAGGTGGTTGATATTCATTCAAGTTTTGATCCGACAACTGGCGAACGCATTGAAATTTTTACATTAAACAAGGATTTGGAGAAAATTAGTTCTGTTTGAATTTGTCCTCGTAGGCTCTTCCGGCGAGCGTGTTTTGCATCTGAAAATTTTAGCGGCTATTGCTATAATCGTCCAAAGCCACGACTTTGAAAAGAAGCGGCTTGAGGCGCAAGGCGGGGAGGAATTGAAGCATGTCATTCTTTTGGCTGAAAGAAAAAGAGGGTAAAATGATTAGATGGAATCCTCGGGGAGATTATCCGCAGATAGATAAAAGCGCTTACATCGACCAGACGGCAACAATAATCGGTAAGGTAAGTATAGGCAGGAATGTTTTTATTGGTCCGACTGCAGTTATCAGAGCGGATGAGCCTGACAGTTCGATAATTGTTAAAGATAACTGCAATGTTCAGGACAGGGTAATAATCCATGCTTTAGAAAACACCTCCGTATTGATAGAAGAAAACACCTCTTTAGCGCACGGCTGTATAATTCATGGGCCGTGTACGATTGGCAAAAACTGTTTTATTGGTTTTGGCTCAGTGGTTTTTGAATCTGAAATTGGAGAAAAGAGCCTCATAAAACACTTAGCAGTGATAGAGAAGGTAAATGTTTTCTCTGGCAGAGTGGTTGAATCAAGCCAATTAGTTAACTGTAAAGGTAATGTCAGGGAGTTGAGGCTCGCAGATGAAAGAGATAAAGCATTTATGGAAAAGGTTATCAAGACCAATCTGAATTTAGTCAAAGGGTATACACATGGAGAGAGTGAACAGTGATAGGTGTCCCCATGCAAACGATGAGCAAATCCTATAAGGAAGAAATAGCTCAGGAGGCTGGTAGGAAAAATAAGAAAAACAAATTGGGAGGATAATAACATGCCGGATAAGCAGGATAATTATAAAGTTGAACTTATAAATTCTTCAGATGCGGAAATACATAAACATAAGAGAATTTGATAGTCTTGGTCGTCCCAAGATGATTGGTTGGAGTTTGCCTAAACCTGTAATAGAAGAATTAATCAACTGGGGTGGAAAAGAAAAATGAAAATGTTTTCTACGGCTGATATCTACCTGTGCACAGTCTATTCTCTTAATCTTATCTTTAACAGTCTTTATTTTATAATTTACCGGCATATTCTCTAACAATATACCCATAAAATTTTACTATAAGTGCAGGTCTAAACTATTATATAATGCTGTTAATAGCTTCTTAGTTCAGATGAGATATTATAACTAATATTTGCACGGAGAGGTAAAGGAACCGAACATAAATGAAAAAGGCAATTTTCATCCAATGCAGGGCAGCGCTTCTTATTTTACTTGTTTTAAGCCTTTCCGGAATGATGAGAGCACAAGCGATTCAGCTTTCTACGCAGGAAATCCGCTGGATTGGTGAAAGGGTCTTTGAGAATGAATGTGCCTCAAGGGATGAATTCTTAATTAAATGGAATGAAGGTGAAGATTTTCTTTCTCTTGGTATTGGTCATTTTATTTGGTACCCTAGGGGCAAAAAAGGCTCTTTCGAGGAAAGTTTCCCGGAGTTCTTAAATTATGCCAAGGTATCGGGAGAAAAAATACCTACCTGGCTGGATACGAATTTATCCTCGTTTTGCCCTTGGAATTCACGTGAGGATTTCTTAGACAATCAAAAAGACCATCGCTTGCTGGAATTAAGAGAGTTTCTAACTGAAACAAAATTACTGCAAGCTGCTTTTATTGTGAAGCGCTTGGAAGATGCCTTACCGCTAATGCTAAAGAATACTCCGGGGAAAAACCACGGGAAGATAGATTTGCAATTTAACCGCGTCGCTTCTACACTTTCAGGGGTTTATGCTTTGGCAGATTACGTCAATTTTAAGGGGTTAGGAGTAACATCATATGAAAGCTACCAGGGTAAAGGCTGGGGGTTACTACAGGTTTTATCTGAAATGAAAGAAGCAGACAATGAATCGGAACCGCTTAGAGAGTTTTCCGTCGCGGCAAAGAAAATCCTGGAGGAACGTGTTAATAATTCGCCACCAGAACGTAATGAGAAAAAATGGTTGCCCGGATGGCAGCGAAGAATTGACTCATATCTTAAAGATAAGCGAAATTAAATAAAAAAGGCCATACGCAAAAGTAGTATTTAAGTAAGGAATGAAATTATTGTGAAGTCAGCGCTTATTATATTTTTGGCTATGTTAGCGATTGTTTTAGGATTCAGGGTTTATTCTTTGCAAAAAGAACTTCTAAGAGTAAGTAAGAACACTGCATTCAATGAAAAAAAGAGTGATTATCTAGAGAAGGAATTGATGCGCGTGAACCGGGCTTACAATGGAAAAGAGCGGCTTTTAGCTGAAATCGAACAAGACATTACAGAATTGGAAAGCAAGGTGCAGCTTGAAACACTCGAGCGGTATGTCCCTAAGAAAACCTGGGATGAAATAAAACCGATTGTTGACAGGTTGCAAGCTTTTCTGAAAGCAAGAGAGAAAAATATTTTGCCTGACGAGGAATCGAATTAAGCTATGAATGTAACGTATGTAGCTGCTGTTTTGAAGTAGAAGGAAATGAAAAAATTCACGTTTAAAAAAATTATTATAGCATTGTTTTTGATTTTTGTTGCAGCAGGCTGTGCAACTGTCCCTCGCCAGCCGCATACCGGATCTCCTCAAGGTATATATCATATTGTCGAAAGCGGCCAGACCCTTTATAGGATCGCTAAAACTTACAATGTAGATATCCAGGAGATCGTGTGGGCAAATAGAATCACTGACTCAACCCAAGTCGTCGTAGGCCAGCAGTTATTTATTCCCGGAGCAAAATTGCCTTTGCCGATAGAGATTTACAGACCGATTATGCAGGAAAGGGTAGAAAAGCTTGTGGGGCCTAAGCACCAATTTTCCAGATGGAGTTATATTACTTTACATCACAGTGCAACGATTGAAGGTAATGCTGAATGTTTCGACCGAGATCACCGTATCCGCCAGATGGGTGGACTGTTTTATCATTTTGTCATCGGTAATGGCACGCTTTCCGGAGACGGCGAAATTGAAGTAGGTTGGCGCTGGAGTGAACAGAAAGAGGTAAACAGGCCGCTCGATATTCAGATTTGCTTAGTAGGGAACTTTAATAAACAGGAAGTGAGTAACGCCCAATTTGATTCGTTAGTCAAATTAATTAATGTTTTGCAGAAACAATACAACATTCCTTTGGACAATATACGAAAACATAAGGACATAGAAGGCAAGGTTACCGAATGCCCAGGGGATAACTTTCCTTTTTATAAGCTGTTAACAGATTTTAGAAACATTGCAAGACAGTAATTTCCACAGGACATCAGATTTTCGATCGGATGGATCCTCTCGCATGAAATATTAAATGTCCAGGTTCTTATATAGGACATTATAACTTTATCTCTGATTTGCCAATTTTCTTGATATTTGACATTATGTTCTATATAATAGGCTTGCTTGCGTTAAGAGATAGAGTTGTAATATGTACAGCTTAGCGCAGCCAAATTCGCCGAAGGCGGACCTAAAAAATAATCCAGGCCCTGGTTAGTGTTTAAATTCACCCCTTGCTGCCAAAATTATGAAAAGCTTTATCATATTCGCGTTATTTTTTTTATCCGTTTTTACTCCCTCTCTTACTGCCTCTGAATCAAAATACTCTGAGACAATAGCTGTTCTTCAGGAGAGCTATAATGGCGAAGTTATGGCTAATCGTAAATATTTAGCCTACGCCCAAAAAGCAGAGTCAGAAAACTATCCCAATATAGCGTATCTTTTTATCATATTTTGTATGTCAGATACGTGGCTCTACTACGATAGAGATCCCAAAAGATATCTGTCCGATATGCCGGGGCCCGATTTCTAAATACGATGAACTTGCAAAAGAGGATACTTTCGGTTCTTAATAGCTATGCGTCAGCGCATAATATAGCTATACCTAAAGAAGCTGTCGGTTTATTAAAAGTAAAATAAAAAAGGAGATGCAGGATGTCTATTATAAGCGAATTTAAAGACTTTGCCATTAAAGGCAACGCGGTAGATATGGCAGTTGGTCTAATAGTCGGAGCTTCGTTTGGTAAAATAGTAAGTTCTCTAGTAGGTGATGTGCTTATGCCACCTATAGGACTATTGCTCGGAGGAGTTAATTTCAAAGACCTAAAATTGGTTCTTAAAGCAGCACAATCGGTAGATATACCAGCCGTTACCCTTAATTACGGGATGTTTATAAACACAGTAATTGATTTTTTGATTGTGGCGTTTTGTATTTTCTTGGTGGTAAAGGGGATCAACAGTTTAAAAAAGAAATAAACAAGTTTAGGAAATAACGTAAAATTAGCAGAAAGAGACGCTTAATAAAGTCCCTAAAAAAGCATTAACCTAGGAGATGAGAAAATGAAAAAACCGTTCAATGTTTTTGTCTTCGCAATTTTATTGATCTTAAGCTCACTCATTTGGTTTACGTCATATCTGAATTATCATGTTTACAGGGTTACGTTCCAATGGTTGTCAGAAGAAAGCGCTAGGGCGCGATATCTTTTTTCAGTTATCAATAGGGCTTTAGTTTTAATATCAGGCGTGGGGATTTTGTGCCTCAAAGATATCTTTAGAAAGATAGGTCTTGTTCTTTGCGTTTTAACTATTTGTATTTTTCCCTGGAAACATCCCTATCCTGTTTTTAAAAGCGTCGTCGAAAATGTTACCCAACAGTTTTTTAGCACAATGCCTCCAGTATCTATAGAGGTTTTAGAATCAATACCCACAATAGTTATGATTATCGTGTATGTTATTGACATAGGTTTTGCGCTAGCCTTTATTTACTATTTTACTCGACCTAAAGTAAAAAACTATTTTAAGTAGGGCACTCAGGGTCAGAGGGTTCTCAAGAGATTCTGAAAAGGCGCCTTGTTATACTTGATATTTGGCATTATGTTCTATATAATAGGCTTGCATACAATAAGAGACCAAAACCCCGTATTGATCAGAAAAATTCGCGCGGGTGGTGGAACTGGCAGACACGACAGTTTGAGGGGCTGTTGGGAGTAATCCTATGCAGGTTCAAGTCCTGTCCCGCGCACCAATTTTCTCGACATGAAAGATGCGCAGCAAACAAAAGAAAAACATTTTCCTCACTATCTAGTCGCATCCCTTCTAATAGTACTTGGTTTCTTGGTTTATTTTAATTCGCTTAAAGGCGTATTTGTCTTTGATGACAAGGCCTTGATCATAGATAATCCTTTTATCAAAGATTTCAGCTATATTAAAGATATTTTCACGACCCACCTGTTTAAGGGAAGCGGCATCTACAGTAATTTTTACAGGCCTATCCAGTCGCTTTCGTTCATGATAGATTACCGCATATGGGGCTTAAATCCTCTAGGATACCGCCTGACGAGCGTTTTAATCCATAGCCTTAACGCTGTTTTTGTGTATTTTCTTATATACCTTATATTCAAAAAACAGAGCATAGCGCTTATTACAAGTCTGTTATTCTGCGTGCATACTGTTTTATCGTGGCCAGTGGATTATATTGCTTCCAGGGCCGATCTCCTCTCGCCCTTCTTTTTTCTAGCGGCGATATTATTGTATGTCCTATACAAAGAAGGCAATAGGCGCGGATTTCTGCTTTATGTTTCTTCGATTTTATGCTTTATATTATCAATAATGAGCAAAGAAATAGGCCTCATGCTTCCTTTATTGCTCTTATTTTATAATCATTGTTTTCCAGGGGAATGGAAGAAAACTAAAGATAAAAAACCTCCAAACTTGATTTTGCCCTTCCTGATTATAGCGGGTATTTATATGTACATCAGGGCGACGTTATTGAATTTCAGCGGAGGACAATTTTTGGAAACGACTACCGGGCAATTACCGCTTTATATCAGAATGCTTACGACAAGCAAGGTTTTGATGATATATATAAGGCTTTTATTGTTTCCGTTGGGATTACATATGGAATGGGACATACAGCCGGCCAGTTCTTTTTTTGAGGATGAAGTCTTCTTGTCAGTCGTAGCCTTGTGTATAATAGCGGTTTTTACTTATTTTCTTTCGCGCACTTCAAAGGCCAAATTTTTTGCGATCGGATGGTTTTTTATAACACTGCTCCCTTCCAGCAACATAATACCTCTTAACTATTTTATGGGAGAGGCATGGCTATATATCCCATCCATAGGATTTTTGAGTTTAATAGCCATATATCTTTCGGAATTAATCAAAAAATCTAAACCATGGTCTGTGACGGTTATATGCGGCCTATTTTTAGTAATAATGTGGTACAGTTTTTTAACCATTAAGCGGACCGACGTATGGGGCAATCCCGTTAAACTATATACCGAGGTATTAAAATATTCCCCTAATAACACTAAAGCCAGGATTAATCTGGGCACTGTGTTAGCTGAATCAGGTTCTTACGATGATGCGCTTCAAAGATATAATGAAGTGGCTGGACTTCTTCCGAAAGACTCTGGCGTGCATTCAAGCCTAGGTAGTGCCTATGCTGACAAGAAGATGTATGATGTGGCGCTCAAAGAATTCAAAAAAGCCGTAGAATTAAATCCAAAAGATCACGTGGCCCATAATAATATAGGAATAATATACAAGATAAAGGGCGATATTAAAAAGGCAATGGAACAATACACAGAAGCACTAAAAATAAATCCTAATTATCCATTGACCTATAATAACATAGGCAATATTTATCTGGAATCAGGGCAATATGACGCTGCCATAAGGTTTTACAAAAAGGCGATAAGCCTCGACCCTAATAAAGCGCCTTTTTACGCTAACTTGGGAAAGGCGTACAAAAGCAAGGGAATGATTCAGGAGGCCCGGGAATCTTTTGAGAAAGCCCTGCGGGTAGACCCTAATCACAACGATGCTGTGGAAGGATTGAATTCACTTAACTAAGCCTTTCCGCGTTATTTTTTAATTGACTTTTGAAGGGTTTACTGTATAATAAAAAAATCGAAACTTATTATGCATTATGGTCAGGCCCCATCGTCTAGCCTGGTCAAGGACAGGTGGTTCTCAGCCATCAGACACCGGTTCAAATCCGGTTGGGGCTACCAGATAACCGTATCATAACCGTATCAATATGGAGTTAATTTTAGATAAACAAGTATGTTAGGAAAAGAGGCTTCAGTGGAAAAAACTACAAATTGAAGAACACAACAAGGTTAATAAGCCCTAAAAAGTACCAGATTGTCACATTTTCTTTATTTATAAGCATTATACAATGAAAACGTTTTCTTAGTCTAGAACTAGAGAGAGTTAGTTAAGCTAAAGTAGATGTTTTTAAAATAATTTAATAAGTTTTTCTTGCTATTCATATAAAAATCATATATACTATATAGTATAAGGGGTAAGG
Source organism: Candidatus Omnitrophota bacterium (assembly GCA_018901615.1). Classification (GTDB taxonomy): domain Bacteria; phylum Omnitrophota; class Gorgyraeia; order Gorgyraeales; family Gorgyraeaceae; genus JAHIEN01. The sequence continues at coordinate 12,137 of JAHIEN010000121.1, forward strand.
TAAATATAGCTTCAGTAAATTAAGAGATTTAGTAAGCATTAGCAAGCAATTTAAAACCTCTCCGATAAAAGCAAACCATGAGTAATCATGGGGCGCAAAACAACGGATCCTGACAAGGATAGCCGAGTTGCCGAAAAGAGATAACACTAAGCGACTCGGCTATTTTTTTAAAGGGGGGCAAGGCCGATGCTTGACTGGCAAGAAAAAAAATGGGTTAAGGTAATCGCAGTGACTGTAGTGATTGCCTTCCTGTCATATGATATTGCATGGGCTACTGATTTTTCTCCCATCAGCTTACCTGATTCGTCTACGTCAATACTCTCCAAGATAAAAAATTTCGTTTCCCAAAAAATATATAATAATATAAAGATTGAAGAGATAGGAGATACGGAACTTCTTTTCAAGAGCCAACTAGTGCCTTCAAAGAAGTACGAAGAGCGCTCTGGGTTTATGCGCATTGATACTGTGAAGCAGATGATAAAGCGCCAGATGGATGAACTCCAGAAGATGCGCCAGATCGAGGAAGACCGCATTAATAAAGCTGTCATAAATTATAATGTTAATAAAGGCATGTATATGGATGCAGTGGAAAAAGGACAGGCTTCCCAGTCCATCACTGAACAGGTCATGAAGGCGAGGGGCGACACCATGAGCGCAGCAGCCGCCGCGAGCGAATTCAACTATGTCCTCAATAAGGACGGCTCCCGCGTGAATTATAAAGACGGCCTCCCCTCATCCATCCAGAATGAGAAAATCATAGACGCCATGGGCAATAAGAGCATAAAGAATACTTCCAACATGCAATATGACCCTGAGAGGCTCTTAAGTTCTTATGACTCTGAGATAATAGATGCACACGGCAATGTCACTAAGGTCGACTGGTACGGTGCCGAATACGCGCCGGGCTCAATATGGTATGCTGGGGCAGCCACCAATGCCAATAAATTCCTCCTCGGTTATAGAGAGATTATCACTGACCCCTACGGCACTATCACCACCAGGGAGTGGTCAGCCGCAATGGATGCCTATAAAAAAGATAGCAAGAAGGCATCTAGCTATAAAGAGACCATGAAAGATGCCTTGGGAGGTATTATTTCTATATCCACCACCACCGATGTCGAATACGATGACGACAGGGTAAAGAGTTACCATCAGGCCTCAGAGGATACGTGGGGGAATCTCACTACCCTTGACTGGGAGGCAATCTACACAAAAGACAGCCTTCTTGCGTCTGTCCTGACAAAGGAGAATTCTGCCTCGCGGGACGGCTCCACATCATATAGCGAGAACCTGACCACATACAAGTACGACGGTGATAATAAACTTTCATCAGCCGCAGGACAAGGCACCTTTCTGGGGGAAGACCCTTACGGGAACATAAATTCAGGCACAATGAGTCAGGTCTATGAGATGGTTAATGGCGCGCTCAAGCTCGCGAAAAATATAACAAGGGCCCATTATGAGAATATAGACGGTTCTATTGCCGAAAGTGAGAGCACAGTCAGTTATATCTATGGGCCAACGAATCTCCTTGTGAATGCAGAGGGTAAGACACTTACAACCGGGGAGGATGTGTTCGGGAACGGCTATACCTCAGTTACTGATGAGACCTACGACATTATTGCGAGCCAGTCGAGGCGTGTCCGCGTAGTCACGCTGAACGATTCAGAGGACATCTTTGGCTCAGTCAATCATTCTGAGACCGTCAATGAATATAGCTATGACGAGCTGACAGGAAAACTTTTATCAGCCGACGGCTACACTGATTCCAAATCAATGGATATATTCGGGGACGAGGCCAATACTCGTACGACCAACATATACCAGATCATAAACGGTCAACCATGCCTCATAGGCTCAGAAACAAGGGGAGACCTCATAAACCCTGCAAGCGACCTGGGTAAAACTATAACTGATATTCAAATATTCCTTGAGGGTTTTGTGGCGATTGACGAGGACGCCAAGGAAACCAAGCTCGAAGAGGTTGGTTTTAGGGGGCTCGGGCTCGAACTAGTCAGTCTTACATCAGCAGGCCTTGATAAGATACTAGGGTGGCTATGGAGGGCCTCCACAGAGCTTATAAACTGCGCAATAAATTCGCTCTATAATATACTTTCAACTCTTGGGATTTCAGTTACCAAGCAAGAATTAGTGCAAAAAACAATTCTAATAGATATCCTGACCGGTATTATAACTCCTGAAACAGCAACCGGTGACCTGATGCTGTCAATGTATTCCATGGCAAAAGCAGCCCAGGCAAAAGGCGTCACGCTTAATGGCGCAAACGTAACAATTGACCAATTAAAATCTATAGGACAACCTGTTATAGCTTATGTTGGAGGAGATCACTATATAGTAATAAAATCAATAGACTCTGTGAATGTCACTTATATTGAAAAAGACGAAGAGCACACTGTTAGCGTTGCCGAATTCTTAAATATATGGGGAGGTATTATCTTAACGCCTGTAGTGCCTCAGGGCGCAAATGTCCTGGATATAGAAGCGCTTAAAGAAATTAAAGGCGCAAAAACAAACCCTCCAGATCTAGGATGGAAACCTTGGGGGAGCGGGAGGCATGTCTGGAGTTATTCTGACGATGGCGGGTTTGACGTATATCGGACAGGGTCTCCCGGCGATGCCGGATATTATGTATATTATCATTCGTGGAATAATAAAGATGGAAGCGACAGTTTAATTGTTTTAGAAGGCAGAAAAGTGTATAAAAGAGACTCCGGGAAAAAGGGCACCACAGTAATTGTGGCCGAGCTTATGCCAAGAGGAACCCGAGGTGTTAAATGGGCGGATTACTGGTCAGAGAATAAAGATCCTGAGAAAGAAAAGACAATAACTGTAGCAAGAATAGATCGCGACGGAGGCAATTATAAAATAGACGGCCAATCTTTTATGTACGGCGGGCTTGCCACTTGTCTAATTTCCATAACTCGCGTGATAGGAGGAGAGCGCATAAATCCGATAATGTATATCTTAAGAAATGATCTAGGGCCTCAGTGGGGCCAAGGCGGAGATGCGGTTAATAATACAGGAAATAGCAACAATCATGCCGAATCTAGCTGGTCTTATGATCCATATGGGTTCGGAGTTATCAAAGATCTGACTGTTAGTGTAAACGATGTTGAAACCGATATATTTACTCCTCAAGAGGGGAAAGACTTGTCATTCACAATCGATTTTTCAGAAAACTGGGAAGTTCCAGAGACTATAGGAGATGAATTTATTATCAATCCTCTTGCCGCAGGAACTTATACTTATAATACTGGTTCAGTGCCTGTAGAATGGATGGAAGGTTATGTAAACGACACGTACGGAGATCATAGAGAATATAATACCCAGGACGTCGCTAATACGGCTGAAGTTACTATTACATATAATAATGGCACGCCTTATGGCACTGTACATGTAAAAATAACCAGGAATATCCCTATTCAAAGATCTAATACATATATAGAGAGAACAATTCCGGGCTACTGGGAAACAGTTGTAGATGCTGAAGATTATTATTTAAATAGTAATGCTACAGATTACGGATACAGGCCAAGCAAAGTTTGGGTGCCGGCAGTAACACATACAGAGAATGTACCAGCAGTAACGCATCAAGAATGGGTGCCGCCAGTATATTATTATCGTACTGACTACTCCGCTGAATGGACAACAAGTACTGTGGCGGAGTTTGATTACGCGCCTAGCAATAATCAGTCGCAAGGGATGAGCTTGGACGCAACAGCTATTTTTAAGAAGATGAAAGCAGACAGCCCGGACAACACTATGTGGAAAACGGCTGCTGTAAACACGTCTCCAGCTTTCACTCAAACATGTACATTGGTTTCAAATGGAAAAGGCGGTTTTGTCCCAGTTGTTACCAGGTCTTACGGAAACAGCACGTCTGTTCTTAACAATATCTCTCTTCATACGCTAGGCAATTTGAGCAGCTTGGTTCCTAATGAAGGCGGACTAGCTTATATGCCAGGAAATATTGATATAGATACTCGTATGATTACCTCTGGAATTGTTCATTACTCACTGAGCATTTCTACAAATAGCGTTATAAGCGGCGCAGAGATAGGCAATCGGCCTTCTAATCCCAAGGCGGCCAGCCCGACGGGAGTTTTTACTTCTCAAGCCCTATCTCCTATACTGAACTCTCAGACTATACTAACATTTGACTCTGGTAATAATATCGATAGCCTTTTGGTGCCTGATTATGAGCTCGGAGTTGTAAAATACTTAAGAAAAGAGGTTATTTCAGAAAACACGTTCAGGATGAAATCCGAAACCTCGAATATGCCTGATATAAAGTTAACGCTTGGTAAAGATGGAAAAATGACCATAGAGTATATAGATTCTGAAAAAGAACCCATTGTCATAAGTTTGGAAAACAATAAGGCGGTAACGCAGGTTAAAGGGGCTGATATAGAAGGAAGCTACGAGGTCTCTAAGGATGTTTATGGCAACAAGATAATGCTGGTAGATTTCCAGCATAAAGAGAGAAAAGAAGAACTGAACCTGAAAACATCCATGAATATAGTGGAAGCGATAAAAAGATTCCTGGAAGAAAAGATGAATGCCGTGGGTATTGTGCCGGACAAGGTAAGGGACGCCCTAAAGAACTTTTCAGGCATTGATAAATTTGTAAAATGGCTTACCCAGATGGGGACATATATTATAAACTGCGCTATCGAAGCTATGAAAATGATACTTAATAAAGCGGGTATAAGCTTAGGGATAGAAGAATTGGCAGTAGACACTATTCTTTTGGATCTGTTGGACGGTAACCTGAGCCCCAAAACAACAGCCATGCTTTATTCCACATTCTCCACGATAGAAAAAGTCGCGCAGAATAGAGGCCTTAATTTAAAGACCATGTATCTTACAAGGAGCCAGCTTGAGAACATAACAACGCCTGTTATAGCGCATGTTGGAGGAGACCACGCGGTTATAGTCACAGGCGTATATAATGATGAAGTGTATGTTATTGAATCAGACGGTAAATTATACAATGTGCCCATAGGAGAATTTTTACAGGAATGGAGCGGATTTGTATTGGCGGAAAGAGCCCCTCCTATGTCTGTACTAACAGGACCGGATGTCAATATCCCGGAAGTGAACCCTCCATCAGAAATCCCCTCAACGCCGTATATAGAAAAAGAATTTATTGCCTCATATATTTCCACGCCGGAAGAAAAACTTACCCCAGAAGCAATAGAAGAAAGATTAGAATCGGAGCTTAGCGGAGAAGTATCAGGACCGCAAACCAGGATTTTTGTCACAGGCGGCCTGGCGTTGTTTGAAACCAATCAATTTGGCGATAAGATTTCGCGCGCTTCTTTTAGTTCTGAAAATAAAGATCTGGATATCATCAGCACTATAGGCGTCGATGGGTCTGTAAGTTATGCAGAGTCCTGGGTGGATTATGAATACGATGCAGATGGGCGCTTAATAGGAGCGGCTGGCGGGAGCGGCACATGGGGAGAGGATATCTTTGGAAATTCATATGTAACCAATGCCACAGACATATATATCATCCTGGCAGGCCAGGCGAAGAAGATAACAACAGATTCTGTTACCGAATCTGAGAATCTGGACGGTTCCACAAGCGTTACTACCAGCGTCTTGAATTATGAATATACGGATGGGACTGAAGATCCAGCCTTATTTCAGCCGGAGTATTTAGATGAAAACGGAAAGGTTTTGATAGGGCTTTTGAAGTATGCGGATGGGAATAACGTCAGCGTGGGTAAAGATATATTTGGCAATGCCTATACAACTACCACCTTAGATACGTATAAGATTATTAAAGGAGAGGCGAAGATAGAAAAGAATACGTCCAATACAGAAAGCCAGACAATATCAGGCGCTATCAGTAAAAGCCAGTCTGTAATTACTTATACATATACAGATGGGACAGAGGATCCAAAGGACTTACCCGCTGAATATATTGATGCGAATGGGAAAGTGATTGCGGGATTTTTAAAGGATACATCCGGTGCTAGCAATACTTCTTCTGAAGATGTTTTCGGAAATAGCTATACGACTACCACAACCGATACTTATATCATTATAGATAACAGGCCAAAAGTCCTTGTTTCTGATTCAATAACCAGTTCTATTGGTCTGGACGGGCTTATCAATATCAATACAGGCCGCATTGAATATGCCTATAGCACGGATGAAGAACCGTACATTAACTCCAATACCAATAGGTCAGGCGCAGGTGTCTTGATTGGGGCAAATGGAAATAATGTAGCTGTAGGAGAAGATGTCTTCGGAAGTAAATATACCACTACTACCACCAATGTTTATACCATTGCTTTAAACGGCCAGGCAAAGATCCAAACAGCTGCTTCACTGATTGAAACAGAGAATATAGATGGCTCTATTAGGAGAGAAGAAAGCGTCCTGAATTATGAATATACGGATGGGACTGAAGATCCGGCTTCATTACAGCCGGAGTATTTAGATGAAAACGGAAAGGTTTTGATAGGGCTTTTAAAGAATGCGACAGGCACCAGCAATACTTATGGCGAAGATGTTTTCGGCAATAAATATACAACTTCCAGCTCAAATAAATATACTTATAGAAAAGGCGAGTCCTTTGTCGATAGGATCGATACAGTTACAATGTCCGAAGATGCTTTTGGGAATAGTACTACTACTACAAGCTGGTTCAAATATTCTTATGGCAGTGTGACTAAAGGAGAACAGGGGGCTTTAAGAGATGCTGAGTTTGTAATGTTAGGCGCAGAGGGCGGATCTGTAACTGAAGGCAGTGATGTATATGGAGCAAGCTATGTTACAACCACTACGAATACCTATGTATTTAATAAAGGCCAGGTTTATGTAGACAGAGTGGATAATTTGACAAAAGGCTCTGATCTATTTGGTACCAGTTACACTACGGTTAGTTTTATGGATTACGAATACGGCTCTCTTAAGGCAGGCGAAGAATACGCCTTAAGAGACGCTGATTTTATTCTAATAGGAGCTACTGCTGGAAACGAAAGTAATGGCGGCGATGTTTTCGGCTCAATTTACTGCGCTACAACTACTAATACCTATACTTATTATAAAGGCCAGGTTTCTGTTGATCGTTCAGATACTGTTAATACCGGCTCTGATCTGTTTGGCTCCAGTTATACTACAACCAGTTTTGTGGATTATGAATATGGCTCGCTTTCAAAAGGTGAAAATGACGCTTTAAGAAACGCAGAGTTTATATTAATCGGCGCTGCGGGCGAATCTATAAATGTAACAACTAACATATTTGGAGAAATTAGCAATAGTTTAACAGTTAATAACTATATAATGTTAGGAGGCCAGGCATTAATAGGATCTGCAAATGTTACTACAACAGGCACCAATCTCTTTGGAGAGAGTTATACCACAGTTTCTACGACAAGTTATACCTATTATGACGGCCAGACCGGGCCTAATAAAGTCCTGGGCGAGATAAACGGGGTTGTGACAGATTCTGCAACTACCGGCACTGACATCTGGGGAGCGGCATACACGACTATATCCAACACCACTTATGAGATCATAAATAATAGGGCCCTTGCCTCAGTTGTAACCTCTACTACTAATGGCATAAACCTCTTCGGTGAAAGTCCCACCACGACATCCACCACATACTATAGCTATAAGACGCAGGCTGGCGAAGCAGGCAGCGTCTTTGAGGGAAAAACGCTCATCGGGATACTTGATAGCGATCCTTTAAAGACATACACAGTATCTGAGAACACCGGCTCTGACATCTGGGGCGCTGCATACTTTACGACATCCAAGACCACTTACGTCATTATCAATAACAGAGCCTTTGCCTCAGTTGTAACCTCTACCACGCAAAGCACAAACCTCTTTGGAGAGACCTACACCACAACTTCCACCACAAGTTATACCTATTATGACGGCCAGACAGGGCCTAATAAAGTCCTGGGCGAGATAAGCGGGGCTGTGACAGACTCTACAACAACCGGCTCTGACATCTGGGGAGCGGCATACGTGACAACCTCGCATACTGAATACTACATAATAAATAATAGGGCCCTTGCATCAGTTGTAACATCTAAAA
>JAHIEN010000122.1 GCA_018901615.1 Candidatus Omnitrophota bacterium
ACTATTTTCATTGCCAGCTCAAGCCTGCCCTCAGAGTCTTTTGGTATGCCGGATTTGTCCATTGTCAGGCCGATAACCGAGGCGTTGTATTTTTTAGCGAGGGCAAAGAAAGTATCCATCTTGTCTTCATTTGCGTTTACAGAGTTTATTATTGGCTTTGATTTACAGAGGTTTAAACCCGCTTCCATGGCATCCTTTTTGGTAGTATCTATGGCAAGAGTTATGTCCACTATGTCTGTAATGGTCTTTACAAGCCACCCCATGGCCTCTTTTGGATTGTCCGACGCTGGCCCTACGTTTACGTCCAGCGCGTTCGCTCCGGCCGCGATCTGTTTTTTCGCGAGAGACTGTATAACAGCTTTATCTTTTTTCTTTATGGCTTCCGCTACGTCCTTAAACATCCCGTTGATTCTTTCGCCAATAATAAACATGCCTATCCTCCTACACCTTACACAGATCTTTTATGACTTTTTTTGTTTCCTCGACTGCCTTCGGGTGGTTCATCACTAAAATATCAGCGCCTGCATTGAGATAGGAACAGGCTGTCGCTGTTTCAAGCAACGCCCCTCTGTCTCTGGCAGGACCCCACTCCGCAGCAACCTCATCGCCTGTTTTGGCCTCTTTTGTCCGCCACACTTCCTGTCCCACGAAATTTATCATAGGCATAGAGAGCATCTTGTCTCCGGAAAGTCCTGCGAGTCGAGTCCTTTCCATTATGGAATAAGTATACTCCAGGCCGTATCCCAGGGCGCCTGTTGCGTGATGTATGACGATTTTATCAGACGGGAACTGCATGCCGCAGATAAGAATATTTAGCTGTTTCGCGATATTAATATCTATAGGCGCTTCAGAGATAATACAATGCCCTCCGCTCAGGCACGCGGCTGTCAGGGTCTTATAGCTTGCCTGAACAGCAATGCCGAAGAGGCAATTTTCGCCGCGCGCCGCTTCACTGCAGCGCACAACCACCTCATTATCTTTTTCATGTGCACCGCTGCCTATGATTACAAGCGGGACATTTACGGCCTTCAGGATTTTTTCCAGGGTCTTACCAGCTTCTTCAGCTGAAGAATTCTTTGTGTCCGGATGTATGCTGGCCAGGCGCAGGCATATAACGCCCGCTTTAAATTTCTCCACGCACATCTTTGCCCACTCAGCAGGGTCTTTCAGCGCGCTGCCAAAATTAGATTTGAGGGCATCAGGCCAGTTTTCAGGCTCCATATCCCAGACTTCCATGGCGACAACCGGCAGATTAGGGCACGCGTCTTCGCCTTTTAGAAAATAAATACCTGATTCTCCTCCTATTTTAACTGTGCTGGCGCGAGTCCCTCCTGACTCTTTGGTGGCGCCAAGCGTAACTTCAGATATCCTGTCCTGCCATTTTTCAATCATCCTTTCCATCACGCCTCCCTGACCTTGTCCATTACGAAACCCTGGACAACCTTGTTCAAGATTTCACCCTGGACAAGGTTTATCTCCAATCTCGATCCTTTTTCGCTGTTTTTTTCTATCCCTTCGCTGTAAGGCACATAACCGGCTACAGTCAGCCCAGCTTTTTCCAGAGAATTTATCTGGTCATTACCTAACTCTTTCCTGGATTTATTGATTACCAGACTGACGCTCTTTACTTGCAGGTCAGCCTTTTTGGCGGTATTAAACGTATTGATAGCGGCCTGAATGCCGACTTTTGTTGAATCACTCACAAGAAGAAGAATATCGATGTGACCTGCCGTACGCCTGCTTAGATGTTCCATCCCAGCCTCATTATCTATAACGACAAACTTGTAATTTTTGCTTAGCTTAGAAAGGTGCTCTCTCAGTATGTTATTTACGGCGCAATAACAGCCAGTGCCTTCAGGCCTGCCCATAACCAGAAGGTCGACACCGTTACCTTCCGTAATGGCCTCTTCGAGCCGCATGCTGAAAAAATCGCTCTTTGAAAGACTGGCAGAGGAAAGATTCCTGGCCTCTTCTCTTATATCAGATACTGTTTCCGCGTAATCAAGTCCCAGCAGCAAATTGAAATTGGAATTAGGGTCTGCGTCAACAGCCAGGACAGGCCTGTCAATTTTTAATAGCTGCTGCACCAGCAGAGCCGCAACTGTTGTCTTTCCCACTCCACCTTTACCCGCGACTGCAATCGTATATACCATAATATTGATTCTGGATGTTCGAGGTTAAACCTCGAACACTGCTCTGCTGTTTGAGGTTGGTACTGTTCGAGGTTTAACCTCGAACACTTAAATCTCCTATCAGCGCCTTTACCGAAGGGAACAGTTCTATATCTGTATGCGGCAGGAATAACGCCGCGCTGTAATTATTCATAAAAGACGCCTTAGCGCTAAGGTCCATGTATATTGTTTTGTTGGCAATAAGCATTGCCTTTTCCATTGCCTCGTGCGAAAGCAGGCACAGTTTTGCCCCGGCTATAGAGGTATTTCCAATGAATTTAAATATATCTTCCGGTAGATCAGGCAAAAGACCTATATTGATAGCAGAGCGTATATTCAATGCTGTGCCAAGTCCGCCTGCTATAAAAACGTTTTTCAAATCCTCCTTCTTATAGCCGGACTCTTTCAGCAAGACGTCAATGCCTGCATAGATAGCGCCTTTTGAATGTATTAGATTTTTTATGTCGTTTTCATCTATAGCGATATCTCTGCCAGTGGCTGAATCTTTTTTTTCAACAAGCACTACCTCCTTTACGCCCTCAAAATCCCTGATCCTGCAAATATTGTTTTCCTTTAATTTTCCCGACCGGTCTATTATTTTATGTTTTAAGAAAGTACTTAAGGCGTCGATTATGCCTGAACCGCAGATACCTTTAGGCGCCTCTTTACCGATGGTATCCACTATCAGTTTCCCGTTTTGAATAGAGATGGCCTGTATAGCTCCCTTCATCGCCCTGATCCCTGCTTTCAAGCCGCCGCCTTCAAAGCACGGTCCGGCAGACGTTGAACATACCATAAAATATTCTTTATTGCCTATTGCCACCTCGCCGTTAGTACCAAGGTCTATAAAGAGAGACAGCTCATCGCTATCGTCCATGCCAGAGGCAAGTATACCTGCTGTAATATCCCCTCCTACATAGCTGCCTACGGACGGGAGGCATGCCAGGAGTCCTCGGGGATTTATCTTTATTCCAGCTTCAGCGGCCCTGACTACCGGCAAAAAATTCACCGCAGGGATGTAAGGGTCTTTTCTTATGTTAGACGGGTCTATCTTTAAAAGAAGGTGCGTCATGGTAGTGTTCCCCGCGCACATGACAGCCGTGATATCGTCCAGCGTCAGGCCTCGCTCTTTTGCCAGGCTGTAGATAAATACATTTATTGTGTCGATTACAGCGTGATGAAGCTTTTCCAGCCCTCCTTGTTCCTGCGCGTATATTATCCTTGAGATAACATCTTCTCCGAAATCCACCTGAGGATTATAGCTGGCCTTTGCGGCAAGAACTTTCTGAGACATTAGATCCACCAGGTAGGCCACTATGGTCGTCGTACCTATGTCCAGGGCTATGCCAAAGTTTTTTCCAGACCTGTCGCCAGGCTCTATCAATACCACCTCTGTAGTGCCGTTTCTATTGCCCAGCGTTGCGGTGACCCTCCAGTCGCTTTCTCTTAAAAGTCGCGGCAATTTTTTTAAATTGGCCAGGCCCATCTGCATTACAGGGATATTTCTATCTTTTCTTATTTCTCTAAAAAGCCTCTCAATATCTCCACAGTTATCATCAATAGATGGTTTCGGCAGCTCAAGAAACAACTTTGTTGATAATGGGCCATGCTTAAAGATATTTTCTTTTAACGCGGACCTTTCTTCTGCTACTTCCTCAGCCGGCGTATATAATCCTGTCAGGCGCCTGGCCTTTGCCTCTTCAGTCAGGACCTCTATGTCTCCTAGCCTTGATTCCTCAGGCACAAGCACAGTCAAATCAGACTCGGGCGTGGTCCTGCAGGCCATGACATATCCTTTTTTCCGCTCTTTTTCAGAAATCCTTCCGCTGCGCTCGGTTATATATTCACCTTTCTTTACTATTACCTTGCATCTGCCGCATACACCCTCTCCCCCACAGCTATTATATATATGTATGCCAGATTGAATAGCAGCTGTCAGAAGGTCTATGCCCTTATCAACAGAGATAGACTTTTTTTCAGGGAGGAATGTAATAGTGTATTCTCTCATAGTAAATTCAATTTTAACACGCTAAAAAATACCGGTCAAGTACAATAAAAAGGCCCCGCGATCCTGCGAGGCTTTTTTATGGTATGGAATTTCAAAAAAGGAAATTCCAACCACTGAAAATCGTAAAAAGTTATCGCCAAAGGCGATTTTCTTGTGATTCGATGTTGCTTTATGCCTTACTTCTGGATAACCTTTAGCTCTGCGCCGTCCACCGGGCAATACTGAACACCTGAACCATAGCTATTGCCGCATTCCGGGCAGAACTTGGTCATAGATGCGTCGCCTATAAGCGCGCCGCCCGCTGCTCCTGCTGCGCCGCCTATAAGAGCGCCTTCAGCGGCATGTCCAGACTGGTGGCCTATAATAGCGCCTGCTCCTGCGCCTACCAATGTGCCTATTCCGGCGCCTTTCTGTGTGCCTGTGCAGCCAACCACAAACACCATTAAAATTAAAACAATAAGAATACCATATCTTTTCATAACCCACCCCCCTTTGTTTAATGTAATTATACTACCTCTGAGTCAGATTTGCAATCAAATAAAAAACTCCAACTTGACATTTCGAGTATTACTCGTTTTGTCAAGTTAAGCAAGCGCTGCCTCCTGCATAAGACTATTTTAAGATTCTTATCCTCGTCAATGGCCAGTATATCAGGAATGCCTTGCCTATAAGATATTTTTTAGGCATAAATCCCCAGTATCTCGAATCTCTGCTGGAGATACTGTTATCGCCTAGCGCATAATAAGCATTGTCAGGGATTATCACAGCTTGATTTTCCTTGCCGAAATCACCCCTGTTATAGTAATAGCGTTCCCTGATCACAGAGTCGGAATCAACAGCCTTTTTGTTGATCAGTATAGTGCCGTTTGATATTTCAATCTCTTCGCCCGGCAGACCCACAAGCCTTTTTATAAAATCCTTTTTCTTGTCCTCAGGCGACACAAAGACAATTACATCCCCGCGCACAGGTTCTCTGAATTTGTAAATAAATTTATTCACAAGGATCCTGTCGCCTTCCATGAGAGTCGGCCGCATAGAGCCAGTCGGTATCTTAAATGCCTGAACCACAAAGGTACGTATAATCAATGCCAGCACAACAGCTATGACTATTGGCTCGACCCATTCTTTCATGAGATAACGAAGTCTGGTATTCATGGTATCTCCTCGCATAGCGCATAGGGCATAGCGTTAAAAGATATTACGCTATGCGCCATGCTCTATGCGCTATGCTATATTTTCAACGCTGCCAAAAACGCCTCTTGGGGGATCTGCACCCTGCCGAACTGCTTCAGGCGCTTTTTGCCTTCTTTTTGTTTTTCCCATAGCTTGCGTTTTCTGGAAATGTCTCCACCGTAGCATTTTCCAGTCACGTTCTTTGACAAGGGCCCTACCCTTGTCCTTGCGAGTATTTTACTGCCTACAGCAGCCTGGATTATTACCTCAAACAGCTGCTTCGGTATTAATTCTTTTAACTTTTCAGCGAGCGCCCTGCCTTTATAATCGGCCTTATCCCCGTGCACGATGGATGAAAGGGCCTCGCAGGGCTGGCCATTTATTAATATATCCAGTTTTACCAGGTAGCCCGGCCTGTAGTCTATTATCTCATAATCCAGCGAGCCATACCCCTTTGTCATCGACTTGATCTTGTCATAAAAGTCCACGATGATCTCCGATAAAGGCATCTCGAATTCCAGCTTGATCTTATCAAGAGAGATGTATTCTGTGGATTTATACTCCCCGCGCTTTGTTTTACAGAAATCTATGATCATGCTGAGCGTATCCTGCGGCACCATGATATATGCCCTCGTATAAGGCTCTAATATCTCGACTATATTTTGAGGTTCGGGGAGCTTGCTGGGGTTCTCTACTTCGATGTCATTGCCTTTTCTATCCTTGACTCTGTAGACAACGCTCGGCGTGGTCAGGACGAGGTCCAGCCCGTATTCCCGCTCCAATCTTTCCTGCACTATCTCCATGTGCAATAAACCCAGAAATCCACATCTGTATCCAAAACCCAGCGATTGCGAGCTCTCGACCTCGTAGAAAAATGACGCGTCGCTCAGCTTCAGTTTATCAACGGCCTTTTTCAGCACGTCAAAGTCTTTCGCGTTAACAGGATATATCCCGGCGAATACCATTGGCTTCAGCTTTTTATATCCCGGCAGGGGCTTCTCAGCAGGCCTGCTGACCTCGGTTATCGTGTCCCCGTTTATTACCTCTTTCGCCTCTTTTATCTGGCATGTTATATACCCGACCTCTCCACATTCCAGGCGATCAATAGGCTCCATGTCTGGCCTGAATACCCCGACCTCCTGAACCTCGTATTTTTTTGATGACGACATCATCTTTACATGCATGCCGGAGCATATAGCCCCGTTTACAATCCTTACGTAGACGATGACGCCTTTGTAAATGTTGTATTCGGAATCAAATATAAACGCTTGGAGCGGATCAATCTCATTTCCTTTTGGTATAGGCACATCCCTTATGATCCTTTCAAGTATTTCTTCTGTGCCTATGCCTTCCTTGGCGCTGGCCAGTATAATATCGTCGTCTTCTATTTTTAATATTGTCTTTATCTCGCTTTTTACCCTCTCAGGCTCAGCGTTCTGTAAATCGATTTTATTTATCACTGGTATGATCTTCATCTTTCTCTCAACAGCTTGATGGAGATTCGCGACTGTCTGGGCCTCAACTCCCTGGGCAGCGTCAATAAGTAATATCGCGCCTTCGCACGCGGAGAGAGATTTAGACACTTCATAACTGAAATCTACATGACCTGGCGTATCTATAAGATTTAATTCATAAACCGCTCCGTCTTTCGCTTTATAAGATATCCTTACAGCGCTTGCCTTGATAGTAATGCCGCGTTCTCTTTCCAGGTCCATATCATCTAAAAGCTGCTCTCTGAACTTCCGATTGTCTATTGTATGCGTAAATTGCATGAGCCTGTCCGCGAGCGTGGATTTCCCGTGGTCTATGTGCGCGATTATACAGAAATTTCTTATCTTGCTCGTGTCCATGTAATAAGGAAAGGGTTAGATGGTTAGGGCGATTTTTTTACCGAACTCCAGATATTCCTTAGCGAGTTTATCGCTGGAGGCCTCTGCGTAGATCCTGAGAATAGGCTCTGTGCCTGAGAGCCTCAGCGTGAGCCAGCTATCATCTTCCATTATAAACTTATATCCGTCGTAGGACTTAAGCTCCTTTACCGGCCTGCCCAGGACTTCTTTTAAAGGGTTGTTCTTCAGGTGCTCCATAAGCATTTTCTTTTTATCATCCGGGTATTCCATGTCTATCCTGGCGTAACGGAAACTGCCGTATTCCTTTTCCACGTCATCCATTATCTGGAGTATTCCTTTTTTTCTGTGGGCCATCATCTCTACCAGCAAAACCCCCAAGAGCATTCCGTCTCTTTCCGGCATGTAACCTTTTACGCCAATACCGCCTGATTCTTCGCCGCCTATCAAGATATCCTCGTCCAGCATCAGCCTGCATATATATTTAAAACCTACGGGCGTTTCGTGCAGCTTCATCTTGTATTTTTTTGTAATGCGCTCTATAAGCGTGGTGTTGGTGATGGTTTTGACTACTGCCCCTGTCCATTTCTTATCTTCGACAAAGTGCAGCAACAAAAGCGCCATTATCTGCCCAGCCCCTATAAATTCACCTTTAGGTGTTACCGCTCCGATCCTGTCCGCGTCTCCGTCATTCACTATGGCTATATCGTATTTGCCTTTTTTCATTTCCTGAAACACTGCTTCGAGATTTTTGGGTATCGGTTCGGGATTGATGCCGCCAAAAAGAGGGTCTCGTCCTGCCCTCATTTGAGTGATCTGTATCTTTGTGTCAGCGAGGATCTCTTTTATATAGCCATCACCCACCCCGTGCATACAGTCCACAAGGACATTAAGCCTTGCTTCTTTCAACACGGCCTTGTCTATATAGGAGCTGATAAATTTCATATAATCTGTTTTCATGTCAATTTTTTCTACCTGGCCGGATTTAATACCCTCTTCTATTGGAACACTCTTGACAGGATTCTTACCAAGAAGGGCTTCAACGGCCTTTGTAATCCCCTGGTCAGCAGAACCGGCATAAGGCGCCTTTATTTTTATGCCATTATATGAAGGCGGGTTATGGCTTGCCGTGATCATGATTCCGCCGGAGAGTTTCTTGTTCTTTATCGCAAGGCTTACCAGCGGAGTAGGGACTGCCTTTTCAGATAACAGTACCTTTATCCCGTTAGCGGACAGGACCTCGGCTACAAGTTCGGCGTATTTTTCAGACAGAAACCTCCAGTCGTAGCCTATGGCAAACGTAACACCCTTGCCTTTAAAATGGCCTGCTATTGCCTGCGAGACCATTCTTACGTTTTCGAAAGTAAAATCCTCTGATATAATAGCTCTCCACCCGTCCGTGCCAAATTTCACTGCCATTTTTTCTTCATCCTTTCCTGATTATCCGGCTTAATTGTTTTTCAGTTTATTTATCGCGCCTTTTGGGTCTTTCGCGCTAAAAAAATATGCACCTGCCACTATTATGTTAGCTCCTGCCTCAACTACAGAGCCTATATTCTTATCATTGATACCGCCGTCCACCTCTATGTCGCCCTTAAAGGCCTTTCTGGCTTCTTTTATCTTAGGCAGGGCGTCGGGTATAAATTTCTGGCCGCCAAAACCAGGATGCACTGACATGATCAGGATCATTTGCGCATCAGCCAGGACATTCTCTATGCAAAAAGACGAATCCGGGTTCAGAGATATGCCTGCTTTTTTGCCAAGAGACCTTATCTGATCCAGCACTTCTATTACGCGGCCCTCGTCTATCTTGCGTATCGCTCTGGATCTGCCTTTTCGAATATCTTCTCCGTATGCCTCAGCATGGATTGTAATAATATCGCTCCCAGCGTCCGCGAAA
>JAHIEN010000123.1 GCA_018901615.1 Candidatus Omnitrophota bacterium
ACAGAAAGGCTCTTGCGGCAGCTGTATATAAATAATGATTGGAAACTGGTATATTATGATAAAAATTCCTGCCTCTTTCTCCTGGACACGCCTGCGAACCAGGATGTCATAAGAAGGCACGGGATTGATTTTAGAAATAGACAACTGGCCGGTTCGGATATCAATATGCACGTAGCGAGGTTTTTTGAAAAGATAGGAGAACCTGGCCTTGCCGAAGAGATATACGCGCGCATCCTGGAAAGACAGCCGGAATTTTTAGAGGCAGGCAATAACCTGGCCGCGATATATATAGACGGGGGAAGATATAAAGAGGCCATCGACTTATTGCAAAGTTTTTTGGCCCGTTATCCGGGATCAGCTGAGCTTTACGCGAACACAGGGACAGCGTATATGCGATCAGGGGAAATGGGAAAAGGGCTGTTGCTGCTGGAAAAGGCAGCTGACCTTAACCCGTATCTAAGAAAGGCGTCTTATATGATGGGCATCGCTTATATGGAGAGAGGGGAAATTGACAGGGCCTTGCGTCAATTTGTAAAATATTCAAGGCTAGACCCCTATGATCCGGAAGTCCGCAGGATACTAGGCGGAATATATAGACAGAAAGGCCTTTTAAAAAAAGCGGATATTGAATATAATGAGGCAAAGAAGCTGGAAGGCTTGCTATGAGCAAAAATTTTTTTAATTATCTGGAATCCAACAGAAAGAATGTGATCTCTCTTTTGTCTTCTCTGATAGAGATGCCCACGGTTAATCCTCCCGGCGAGAACTATGAAAAGATAGTGTCTTTCCTGGAAAAAAGATGCAGAGAAACAGGCCTGAATACAAGGAGATACATTACCCCGAAAAAAATACTGCGCAAATTTGGAATCAATGAAGGCTCCGGTAGAATAAGTCTCGTCGCGGACTGGTCAGTAGGAGCAAAAAAGACATTGCACATAGCCTCGCATTATGACGTGGTGCCTGCGACTGATAAATGGAGGACAGACCCTTTTAAGGCTGTTATTAAAGGCAATAGGATTTATGGCCGGGGCTCAGAAGATATGAAAGGAAATATCGCCTCTGTGCTGTTTGCCCTGGAGGCTATTAAAGGATGCGGGATAAGGCCTGCCCTGGATCTGCAGCTTTCTTTTACCCCAGACGAGGAAACAGGCGGCAGGACAGGTCTGGGCTACCTTGTGCGTAAGGGCCTGGTCAAGGCGGATTACGCAATGAGCGAAGGATATTCAAGCGAGTATGTTTCAATAGGAAACAAGGGAGTCATTTGGGCCGAGGTCACAGTGAAGGGAAAGGCCTCGCACGCGTCCATGCCGCACAGGGGAGTTAACGCGTTTGAAAGGATGGCCATATTATGGTCTGAATTAGAAAAGTTAAAGAAAAGGATAGAGAGGAGAAGGACCAGATTTAATATGCGCGATGCTGTTTCAAGAAGGCCGAGTTTAGTAATGGGCGGATTACTGGAAGGCGGGGTCAAGGTGAATGTTGTGCCGGGCATAGTGCGATTCAGTATTGACAGAAGATTAATACCGGAAGAAAATGTGAACCTGGCTCGAAAAGAGTTAGAGAAAGTCATAAAAAGATTCAATGCCAGATACAGAGATTCCAAAGTCAGTATAAAATTTTCTTCACAAGAGAGGCCGTCTATTTCCCCTGATGACAGGAATTTTTTTAAGGTCGTGTCTCGCGCGGTAGAAGAGACTACTGGCCGTCGCGCCCGGTTTTGCCTGATGCCCGGAGCGACAGACCTGAGATATTTTATGTGGAAAGGCGTGCCTGCCCTGGGCTATAGCGCAAGGGGCGGGGAGACCTGGCACAGCGACAATGAATTCGTCTATATAGACAGTCTTATTGACACCGCAAAGGTCTATGCGTCAGTAATGACCAAGTTAAGGTGAAATATTGGACAGGACGATATGAAAGAAGAATTCATAAGAATAGTTGGCGCTAAGGAGCATAATCTTAAAAATATCAGCCTGAATATCCCGCGCGATAAACTTGTGGTGATCACCGGGTTGAGCGGTTCAGGAAAGTCCTCGCTTGCCTTTGACACGATCTACGCAGAAGGCCAGCGCAGGTACGTGGAAAGCCTTTCTGCCTACGCGCGGCAGTTTCTGGAACAGCTTGAGAAACCTGATGTCGAACATATAGAAGGCATGTCGCCCGCTATTTCTATTGAACAGAGAAGCGCAGGAAGTAATCCGCGTTCTACAGTAGCTACTACTACCGAGGTCTATGACTACCTGAGGCTTTTATTCGCGAGGATAGGCACGCCTTATTGCCATAAGTGCGGACAGAAGATAGTGCGTCAAACCCAGGATGAGATACTGGACAGGATCCTGCAATACCCGGACGGTACCAAGCTTTTAGTGCTGGCGCCTGTTATTAGAGGCCGAAAAGGCGAATATAATAGTTTGTTTGAAGAATTAAAAAAACAGGGTTTTGTAAGGGCCAGAGTAGACGGAAGTATATTCTCATTGGAAAAAAAGATAAAGATAGATAAGAATAAAAAACACACAATAGAAGTGGTTGTGGACAGGCTTGTCATTGAAAAAGACGCGCGCGACAGATTAGCTGATTCAATAGAGATCGCGTTAAAAGTCGGAAAGGGCCTGGTGCTGGTGTCAAAAGATTTTCCGGACGACTCCACCTTTCCCAAGGTAGTGCTGCCAAAGGCAGAAGAGGTCCTTTTTAGTGAGTTATATTCCTGCCCTAAATGCGGCGTAAGTTATGAAGAGATAGAACCCAGGATATTTTCATTCAACAGCCCGTATGGCGCGTGTCAGGCATGCGGAGGCCTGGGCACAAAGGTAGACATAGATATAGACCTTGTAATACCGGACAAGGCAAGGCCTTTAAAACAGGCAATAAAACCATGGCGCGTAGGAGGCATGAGGATCATACTGTACTACAGAAGGCGCTTGAGAAAATTTGCTCATGAACACGGCTTTGAACTGGAGACGCCTTTTGATCAGATACCTGATGACGCAAGAGATGTGATTATCAATGGATCAAAGCCCGATGACCAGCCTTATTTTGAAGGGATCATACCCAATCTCCTGAGGCGGCTAAAAGAGACAGATAGCGAATTCATGCGGAGGGAGATCAATAAATACACAAGCGAGACCGTTTGTCCCGCGTGTCAGGGCAGGCGGTTAAGACCAGAAAGCCTTTCTATAAAAATAGGAGACAGATCTATAAGTAATGTCGCGGCTCTTTCAATCAAAGAGGCCAGAGAGTTCTTTCTTAGCTTAAGGCTCACTGAAAAACAGGAGAAGATAGCTCATCAGATTTTAAAAGAGATAAAAGAGCGCCTGAATTTTATGGCTAACGTAGGGCTGGATTACCTGACGCTCGACAGGCAAAGCTCGACTCTTTCCGGAGGCGAGGCCCAGAGGATCAGGCTTGCCACGCAGATAGGCGCGGGTCTTGTAGGGGTGGTGTATATTCTGGATGAACCCAGCATAGGCCTGCACCAGAAAGACAATTCAAAGTTACTGGATACATTGAAGGCATTAAGAGACCTTGGCAATACCTTGATAGTGGTCGAGCACGACGAAGCCACAATAAGGAAAGCTGATCATATAATAGATCTTGGCCCTGGGGCAGGCAAACATGGCGGGTATATTGTCGCCGAGGGCAGCCTTGATAAAATTTTGAAATCCAAAGAGTCTTTGACAGGAAAATATCTGCGCGGCCAGCTGGAGATACCCATACCGGAGAAAAGGAGAAAAAAAGCAAAGGCAACGTCGCTTGTCATAAAAGGCGCCATGGAGCATAATCTGAAAAATATAGACGTTGAGATACCTCTTGGTCTTTTTGTGTGCGTCACAGGCGTTTCAGGTTCAGGTAAGAGCACGCTCGTGGACGACATACTTTACAGGGCGCTTTCAAAGCATATTTACGGCTCAAGGCAGAGGCCGGGTCTTCATAAAAAAATAAATGGAATAGAAAATATAGATAAAGTGGTGGTGGTTGACCAGACGCCTATCGGCAGGACACCCCGCTCCAATCCTGCGACATACACAGGTGTTTTTTCTTTTGTAAGAGATGTGTTCGCCAGGCTGCCAGAGGCAAGGATGAAAGGATACAGGCCTGGTCGTTTCAGTTTCAATGTGAAAGGCGGGAGGTGTGAGGCCTGCCAGGGAGACGGCATAAAAAAAATAGAGATGCATTTTCTGCCGGATGTGTATGTAAAATGCGAGGTCTGTAACGGCAGGCGCTACAATCATGAAACGCTCCAGGTCCTGTACAAAGGCAAATCAATAGCAGACGCGCTGGAGATGACAGTTGAAGACGCAACCGCGCTTTTTAAAAACATCCCGCATGTACATCAAAAATTAAAGATACTCAATGAAGTCGGGCTTGGTTATATTGAGCTGGGCCAGTCTGCGACCACGCTTTCAGGGGGCGAGGCGCAGAGGGTAAAACTTGCCACAGAGCTCAGCAAGATAGGCACAGGCAAGACCCTTTACATCCTTGATGAGCCCACCACAGGGCTTCACTTTGCTGATATTGAAAAATTACTGGGCGTCCTCCATGCCCTTGTAGACGCGAAAAACACAGTCCTTGTCATAGAACATAACCTGGATGTCATAAAATCAGCTGATCACATAATAGATCTCGGCCCAGGAGGAGGAGACGCGGGAGGCAATGTAGTGGCCCATGGCACGCCCGAAGAAATAATCAATGCAAGAAATTCGTATACAGGCGCATACCTTAAACAACACACCAAGATCTCTTGAGCCTAATTTTGCTCTATTTGAACAATTACGCTACACTCTTAAGCGCATAACAGGCCCTGCTCGCTCAGTCGAAGATTTGCCCCCAGCTATTCCAAATCTACTTGGGGCCGCCTTTTATACAGCATTTTGTCGGGGGCGAGAAAACTCACCCCACACCAAACTGCCTCTGGCAGTAAGGTGTGGGGCTCGGACAGTTCTCGCCCTTTTAAAAACCGCCAAAATACTGTCTAAAAGACTAAATCTTCCATTCGCGATCAGGCCCTGTTACGCGCTTATATTCTCGTCTTTTCGTAGGCCCTGCCAGGGCAGAAAGACATCTGAGCCGTATGATAAGAAACTGTAACGCAACTCTTCAAATATTATACTATGCCCCCAGAAAACCCTTCCCATGCCCCCTATTTTATGCTATAATTACTATACAATATAACTCAACCAATATAGCCTTATAATACAAGGACAAGGCTATTTTTTTAGGTAGATTATGATGAAGATTGGAAAAGGATTGAGTTTAGCCTTAATAATGACTTTCCTATGCCAGAGTGTGGTTTTTTGCCTTCCAGAGAAGAATACTGCATTAAGACCTGCCTTGCAAAGCAATGCTCTAATGAAAAAAACAGTTAATGTTTTAGAGCAAGACCAACTATGGCCAAAGCTAG
>JAHIEN010000124.1 GCA_018901615.1 Candidatus Omnitrophota bacterium
ATGTATGGTAGAAGATGCTCGCCTGGCAAGGTAAGGAGATATCTTAAGAAAGTAAGTAGAGAAGTCATAGGCCAGGAAATAACGCCCCATTATTTCAGGCATAGATTTTTAACAGAATGTGGCAAAGCCAATGTCCCCATAGTAGATGTAATGACTATATCAGGAATTAAGGATATAGATGTAATGGTAAAGTATTATAGTCACTCAACAGAAGAAGGGCAGTCAAAGGTGCTTGAAGTTACTAGGGTTTGATGATATGATAAAGATGAATTTATGTGGTGGAAGATGTGGTGAAAAGGCGATTTTGAATACAAACGTATTCGAATCCCTCCCTCTCCGCCATTTATTTTGCCTTCCATAACTATCTGCAAACACAGTAAAAATTTATACTTCATTGTGCCCATTTTAAGCCCATTTTGTTGAACAAAAAAGCACTTATTAAATGCCTCATTTGCATTAATGCGCCATATTTGGTATAATTATAAGCCATGAGCCTGTATTATATATTTACTGTAGATGGAGATTGGAACGAATACTTTTCTACCGAATTGCCAAATCAGAAGAGACGACCTAATAGAAAAGACTTACTTGGTTTAATTAAGCGCGAAGTTAAAGTAGCTCGTTCTGTCAAAGGCAAGATCTTGCATTTTGTGCATACATCTCCTGTTGCAAGGGAATACTTTTTTCAGCCGGAGTTTGTCGCGCTTTGGAAGAAGATCGAGGAAGGCGGTGGCGGTATCGGCATTCACTGCCACGAGGAAGAACTTTTTAGCCATGGTAAACTAAACGATCTGGAAAGTCTCGAGCGAGCGATCCACTCGATTACTCATACATTGCGCGATAAAGGCTTAAACCTTATCTCTTATCGTGGCGGATATCTTACTTTCTGTAAAAGCATGATCCCCATTCTCGAAAAAAACGGAATTATTCTGGATTTTTCCTGTTTGTCAGGCCGTTATCTACATTATAAAGGAAGGTTAATCACGGATTGGCGGGGAGCACCCAAGAATTATTACCGAATGTGCTACGATGACCATTGCAAAGAGGGCGAGAGTGATGTTGTTGAAATCCCCATTGGGGCACTGAAGCAACGCGCATTATATATTGATCTTACATCACTGCTGGACATATGGATGATTGCGCGACATTTAGCGAGAAGAGAAGGAGCCATAGAGGGTAATATTATTATATCATTATTGACGCATACGTATGAGTTTTCATCTTGGTGGAAACGGCTTAAAATAAGAGCGACGCTCTTCATCTGCAGCCGTTACGGTAGTTTTATTAGTGATAAAGAAGCCTTAGATTTTATTAAGCATGATAAAGGATCAAAGAAATATGAAGATCGGGATCGCAAAAGAGAATAGGCCGCAGGAAAAAAGAGTTATAATACAACCCTCTGAGTTAAAGAGGATCGCCAAAAGACATGATGTCATCATTGAAAAAGGTTCAGGGCTCGGTATTGATATTTCAGACGAGAGCTACGTTAAGGTGGGATGCAAGGTAGGTTTGCGCGAGGAGGTATATAATTGCGACCTTGTAGTTCGCATAAAGGAACCAAATTTTGAAGAAATAAAGATAATGCGACCCGGTGCGATAATAATGTCCATGATGCATATCCGCTGTCAGCCAGAACTGGACGACGCGCTTCACAAGCAGAAATTAATAGTAATTCCGTTGGAAAACCTTAAGGACCCGGTCGGGAGAAGAAAGGTGGATGCTGTCGAAGACGCTGGCAGGATAGGAATGGGATACGGTTTTAAACTTTGGGAGAAAGATCCCGCGACCGCAACCGTAAAGATCATGGGATACGGCAATGTCGCCATGGGCGCCATCCGGTGCGCAGCGCGTAAATTCGCTAAGGTAGAAATACTGAATAAAAAAAATTTTCTTGAAATGGAAAAACATATACCAGGCACAGATATCCTAGTTGACGGTGTCAACCGCCCTTACCGCAGGGAGGTCGAGGAGGAACCCTATTTTGTCACTCGTCAGATGCTGAAGCTTTTCAAACAGGGGTCGGTCATAGTCGACCTAGTCTCCAACCCAGAAAAACACGCCCCCATTGAGACTATGCACCCTACATATCTGGATAATCTATACTATATGGTAGACGGCATCTATCATACTTCCTGTTGGGGTTGGCCCAGCTTGGAACCGAAGAGAGTTGCCAAAAGGTATAGTCTTCAGGTCGCGCCGATCATCAGGGACATAGCGAACAAAGGTCTTGATAGATGTTCCTCTCATATCAGAGCTGCTGTTTTATATCCTGAAAATAAATGGGTGTAGAAATTACGCAGTTTTTCAATGATTGGCATGGTTTGGTGCCCAAACAGGTGCCTCCGCCCAAGGCGGACAGGCAACTAAAGAGAATATACAGAGCAATAGAGTGAACTAAAGTGAACCAGGTAGAATCCTTAATTCGTCGACAATAAAAGACTTATATTGTAATATATTGAAAATAAGAGAGTTAGGGAAATGAGCTTAAAAGAATCCCTCCCTCTCCGCCAAATATTTTTAACTTACCAAAAATCCACGTCGTAAACTCATCAAAATCTTTGTATCCTCTATAAAAATCAGATAGTTGTATCACAAGCCATTGCAAGAATAGTCAAGTTAACGCAACATCACTAAAAGCGTGTTTGTGGTGGTGGAGAGGTCAATGAGGGAATTATTTATGCTGCGGCAAATAACAGCTTCGGGCCGACGCTTAGGCCGGCCCTATGTTTTTATTTTGTTTGATTAAAGTATTGAAGATACTCGTTATCCGGGCTGAAGATCACCATTGTGTCGCTATCCAGAGTATTCCTGTATGTATCCAGGGTTTTTATAAATGAGTAAAATTCAGGGTCCCTGTTGTACGCGTCCGCGTAAATAGCTATTGCTTTTGCGTCTGCCTTGCCTTTGATTTCTTCCGCTGTTTTATACGCTTGTGAACGGATCTCT
Source organism: Candidatus Omnitrophota bacterium (assembly GCA_018901615.1). GTDB lineage: Bacteria > Omnitrophota > Gorgyraeia > Gorgyraeales > Gorgyraeaceae > JAHIEN01. The sequence continues at coordinate 2,947 of JAHIEN010000124.1, forward strand.
TTCAGCTCTTTTTCCACCTGGCCTTCTATCTCCCTTTTTTTGCCCTGTCCTTCTGAGCGGAATTTTTCAGCAGCCCTTTTTCTCTCCGATATCATTCTCTCGTAGACTTTGTCCCTAACGTCCTTTACATAGTTTATTCTTTTTATTCTGACATCCACGAGTTTAATACCATACTGTGGGACTATTATCGAGGCCTGTTTGAGTATGCCGCGAGTAATGGCTTCTCTCCCTACCGCTATTGCGTCAAGGGCTTCATCAGAGGCTTTTATTTCATCGTCTTCGATAAGGGCCCGCGAATCTATGATCCTGTTTGAATTCCTTGCTATCTCTACTAGATTATGATTTGTGATGTAATCCCTTGTGGCAGAATCTACTATATCATCCAGCCTTGCGTGAGCGCCGGTTTCATTTGTGACAGACTGCATAAATTTAAGGGCATCTACTATTTTCCACCGGGCAGTAGTATCGACCCATATGTACCTCTTGTCCTTGGTCGGGATCTGATTTGGATTCCCGTCCCACGCGAGAAGTCTTTTTTCAAAATAATTGGCCTGCTGGATAAAAGGCAATTTGAAATACAATCCCGCGTGAATTATAGGTTCTCCGATAGGTTCGCCGAACTGTGTAATAACCACCTGCTGTGTCTCATCGATCGTATAAAGCACCCCGCTTAAAAAAGCCAACATTACCAGAACCAAAATGCCCAGTGAGATATTTATCAATAGTTTCATCTTACACCTCCCTCTTTATTTAATTTAAGAAGAGGCAATATATTGTTGGCCGAGGAATCTATGATGTATTTCTGGCCTACCTTTGGCAGGATCTCGTTCATTGCTTCCAGGTACAATCTCTTGCGCGTAACTTCTTTCGCCTCTTTATACGCCTCCCATGTGTCTATAAATCTCGATGCGTCACCTTTTGCCGTATTTACCCTTTTCAAAGCATAACCTTCAGATTCGCTGATGGTCTTTTGCGCGTCACCTTTTGCGGTCGGGATGGCCTTATTGTACGCTTCCCATGCCTGGTTTATCATCTTCTCTTTTTCCTGCTTGGCCCCGTTTACCTCGTTGAAAGATGGCTTGACTTCATCAGGAGGGTTTACATCCTGCAGTTTTACTGTGACTATCTGAATACCGCTTTCATAAGAATCCAGTATCTCCTGGAGCTTGTCCTGTACTTCCTGATTTGTCTCTACCCTGCGCGTAGTCAAGACTTCAGAGACTGTAGCATTGCCTACGATCTGCCGCATTACTGCTTCAGAGATGCTGCGTATGGTCTCTTTCGGGTTTCTGACATTAAACAGCAGTTTTACAGGGTCCTTGATCTTAAACTGCACTATCCATTCAACCACCAGAACATTCAGGTCCCCTGTAAGCATAAGGGACTCGTCAAAATAATCTCTTGATGAAAACTGTGTCTTTATGCCTGGCTTAATCGTCTTGAAACCAAATTCTTCTTTGAATACATACCGCACCTTGACATTGTCGAGCTTTTCTACGCCAAGGGGAATTTTGAAATGAAGCCCCGGGTCTGTTATGCGGACAAACTTCCCGAATCGTCTTATGACCCCTACTTCATCAGGGCCAACTGAATACACGCCTGAAAAAATAAACAATAGAAACAAAACCCCGCCTATCGCCGGGAAGATATATTTTCTTATATCAGGCAGCTGTTGTAGTTTTTCTTTTCCACTTTCTCCTAATAGTTCGCCGGGCGTATTAAAATTCATAATCCCTCCTTTTTAATAGAAACCTCTATAGCCATAGTACAGCTGAATGATTGATAATGCAAGCACAAAATGATTTGCAGAAAAAAAACCTTCCAAATCTCTTCCGGAAAGTCTATAATAGGTACGATTCAATACTGCTTTAAGTGAGGGAGAATGAAAAAATATATACTACTGGCAGTTGTTGCTATACTTGTAATATCAACGGTTATTATTATACTTAATAGAGAGAAAGCCCCAAAAGGCCGGATCGTATTTATAATAGATGATTGGGGTTATAATAATAAGAACATAGATTTGCTTTTTGCCATAGACAGGCCTGTTACAGCAGCTATCCTGCCTGGCTTGCGGTATACCAGAGAGATCGTGGATAAAATAAAAGAGAAAAACAGCCTTTATGATATTATCTTGCACCTTCCTCTCGAGTCAAAGAGCAACAGGGCTGCCGAGCGCGATACGATAAAAGCCAATATGTCAGATGATGAGGTGATAGCGCTCCTGGAAAAAGACCTGGAAAGTGTGCCCGGCGCCATAGGCGTTTCCAGCCACCAGGGGTCAAAGGTGACGCAGGATAATCGGGTAATGGGCTTAATATTGAAAGAGCTTAAAAAAAGAAAATTGTTTTTTGTAGACAGTCTGACCACTCCTGATTCTGTCTGTTCCGTTATAGCGGGAGACCTGGGAGTAAGATACGCTGAAAGGGACGTCTTTCTGGATATTACGGACCAGACGGATACAGAGCATTTTGAGGCCTATATAAGAAAACAGATTAGAGAGCTGGCTGAGATTGCCCTGGTCAATAAGATAGCGATAGGCATAGGTCATACGCGATCCGCCACATTGAAGGTTATAAAAGAATTGATTCCTGAGTTGGAAAGGCAGGGCATTGAAATAGTGCCGCTAAAGGAAATGGTAAAATAATATGCAAAAATCTAGATTTTTGTTATATATTGTTCTGGCTTTTACGCTGGCTTCCTGCGCCAGGGCCCCTGTAAGGCCAACCCAGATAGAGGTTATACCTGAAAGGATAATAACAGCTCCTGAGGTGTTAAGGAGCGATGTGATGCATGAAGTAGGGCCCGGGGAAACAGTATGGCGGTTGAGCAGGATGTATGATGTTCAGGTGCAGGATATAGTAAGCGTTAATCGTTTGCCAGACTCCTCAAAATTAGAAAAAGGACAGAAATTACTGATACCAAATGCCGCTCCATTAAGGTCTGTTATACCGCTATGGCCCTCCAATAAATGGAAATATATAATCATACACCACAGTGCCACAGACGTGGGCAAGGCGCTTTCGTTTGATTACGTGCATTCAAATAAACGGCACTGGAAAGGTCTTGGCTATCATTTTGTCATTGATAATGGCACTTCTGGGAAAGAAGACGGGCAGATAGAGGTAGCCCCCCGCTGGATGCATCAGGAAAATGGAGCGCACTGCAAAGCAGGCAGCATGAACTATCAAGGTATAGGCATTTGTCTTGTTGGGAATTTTAATTCAGATAGCGTATCAGCGCGGCAGATGGAGGCCCTTGTCAGCCTGGTAAAAGAACTAAAAAAACATTACCATATCCCTGATTCCAGGATACTGGGCCATGGCCAGGTTCCAGGAGTGAGCACTGACTGTCCTGGAAAAAGATTCCCCTGGAATGATTTCTGGCGCCGCTTGAAACCATAAAATCATTGCAATATTTCCTGCCACGTTATAACATATATACTGATAATAAATATACGCGCCCATAGCTCAATTGGATAGAGTGCCGCCCTACGAAGGCGTAGGTTCCCCGTTCGAGCCGGGGTGGGCGCGCCATCCTTCGACGCGGCCGGAAAAATGGCCTTGCTCAGGATGTTTCTGGATGGGTTAAGAAAAGTGTATTTCCCGGAGGAGTGCCAGAGCGGTTGAATGGGGCGGTCTCGAAAACCGTTAGGGTCGCAAGGCCCTCGAAGGTTCGAATCCTTCCTCCTCCGCCGCGAAGTTAACTTATAGAAGTATTAATATAATTTTTTAATTCTCTCATTTGAATAGCCCATATTTATAGGGTATACTTTATATGATACGGGTTATTAAACTATAAGCCTACAAAAGGCTATTTTTTTGGGTGGATTATGTCAAGCTTTAATAAAGTATTAAACTCTAAGATTGTATTGTTAATAATAGTTTGCGTATTTTTACTCATTAGTATGGCATATGGGATAGATTTATCCGAAAAATCCCACCTCAGAAAACCTCTTGATTTCAATAATATAGATGAAGCTGGGCGATATCGCCGCGTATTATTGGAAGCTACTCATCGCAAAGACATTCTTGAAGTGGAATTGGGCCAGGTTGTTTCAAACGGTATAATTTTAAAGATACGCGTTAGCTGGAATGATAATGGCGATGCCTCGGTAGTTTTTTATAACCCTGAGGGGAGGAAGGTTGGTTACATAGAGGTTCTTAGGCACATAGGAAAAATAGTCAGTTTAAACTATATTTATTTTACCTTAAACTTTGTTTATATTGAAAAAGAGTTCAGGAGCAAAGGGTATTCGCGGGATATGCTTTCAGCGGTATTGGACGGCTTGAAAAAGACCGGCGTGCTGATTCGTAAGGAAGACACAAACGTTCTAAAATTATATATCAATATGTATGTCCGTAACCCTTTAGTGGTAGAGGCCGTAAAAGATTCAGGATTTGAGCAGATTAGCTATCCGGTAACCAAGGCCCTGGAAACAACGGTTATAGTATATCCTAAAGATGAGAGCGGCATAATACGTATTTATGTAGAAGACGAAAAAAAGAAGGAGGATGTCAAGGAGAGCTTTGACGATTTAAGTAAAATAGAGATTCTCGATCAATCTCTAGATAATGTGGAGGGGGAGAGAGTTACTATATTTACAAATTATATCTGGTATTTTGACAGCAGTTCTCCGGCAGAAGGGTATGAATATAAGAAAGAGCCAGCAGTTGAATTTAGCAATGGCCTAATTGACATAGAAAACCTTGGAGAAGCTGAGGCAGTTTTGCCCGTAATAAACTTTACAGATTACGGCAATATTTTTCCATTGCGTACTTTAAAAACGTTAACCGAGTCTATTGACTCTTTGGGAATACCTCATCTTTCCGGTACCATAGATCACCTTGTGCTTAATGCTATGGAGCATCAGATCGAGCCATTTGCCGCTGTTAGTATGAAAATCGAGAGATTTAAAGATAAAAAGATTCTAAAAATTACTATTCATCAGGAATCCAGCAGCAAATCTGCCAGAGATAGATTAAGCATTAATAAGGAAGGGTTTGATTTACAAGGCCCTGATTATTTAATAGATGATACTGAAAGAAGAAAATTATTTGCATTAAATAGGTATGGTTTGGGGTTTCGTAACATCGGTGAATTAATGAAACAAAGGCCTGTCCGTTTAATGTATAAGTTAGGGCAGGAAGAGCCGTTTCCAATAGAAACAAATCTTTATGTTTCTACAGAGGGCCTATCTTTAGATAAGTTTAAACAAACAATTCCTTCTAAAGATTTGCAGACAGGTTTATAAGGTAGAAATTTTGGTGCCAAAACAGTGCCCAACTAAAGCGAAAATATACGAAAACAATCCAAAAAAACTGTACGATTTCTGTATACCAAAGGAGTGTTTCAGTCGTAACTTCTTTGTTCTAAAGGCGTTAAAATTGGAGGGGCTAGGCTCCTTCCTCCTCCGCCAAACTTGCCGAAGGCAAGTTTGATCTTGAGCAAGACTAATAATGCGACGGACCTCTCTTGAATACCCCCTATTTATATGGCATACTTTAGGTGATATAGGTTGTTAACTATAAGCCTACAAAAGGCTATTTTTTTGCCGAGATTATGGAAAAGATTAAAAAAGGTTATAACTTGAAGATTGTATTATTGCTGTCATTAGCTTTTATTTTCACCTTTGAGAGCACAGGATATTCTCTATCGGATGCCGCATATCAAACTAACCTCAGGGTACCAATAGGAGTTGATTACAATAGAGTTAAAGCGCTGCAGAACGCAGCTCAGCCAAATAAAGACAAAACCAACCTGACACAACAGACAAAGCTGGTATTAATGGCCGACCCTACATACGATTATTATCATACTATAATTGACAAAAGAGACGAGATGGACCAAAATAATCCTGTCACAGATCCCGTACATATTGTGGTAGAGTATCTTAAGAAAGGCTATATTCCTGTAAGCTATGCACCGGATAGCATATTGCCTGCACCGCCTGCAGTTTGGGTGAGAGAAGGATATCCTGACTATTCAGAAGAAAAATATTTTTTCCGGCTGCCTGCCAAAAATAAAGATGGCGTACAGATGAAAGATGTTATGCCGGCTTCTGGCAGAATAAACTGGCAGAAAATAATTGGCGAAAGAATAGAAGAAACAGGAGAGAAGGGGGTAATGCTTCCTGATCTTTTTCAGATTATTGCCAAAGACCAGGCTTCTTTAGAGCTTTTGGTTGAGGAGTTACGTAAAAAAAACTTTAAGATTGAAGCGAGCTCTAATAAAGACGCTATTGTAACCATGCCAAATGGAAAAATATTCTCTATAATTACCAAGAAGAGATTTGATGATTTGGCGCACGATCAAGTTTTGAAAAGATTTACGCAAGCCAAAGAGGAGCTAGGAGTATTATTATCGCGCTACAGGGATCCTTGGCCGCCTATTTTTAATCCTCCTGGGAAAAATACAACTGATCCATATTATTTAGAAACCTTGTCTAATCGTAGGCCTACTAATTTTAGTTCTGAGGAAAATCTATATAAGTTCTGGGCCGAGATTGTCATACAAGCAGAATTTGCTCGCGTAGAAAGACTTAATGATCAAGCCCCTGAGGCAATTTTTAGTGATTTTGTTCTAGAAACCGATGATGATGGTAATGCAAGCTGGTTTGTTAAGCTCAATGCCAATCTTAAATTATCAAGTGGTCAGAGGACAAGATTGATAAAGCCGATTGGAGGATTAGAGCAGTTATTCTACGAAATAAGTAAGCCGTATTCACTTGTAGACCGCCTTTCCAGAAATAGCACTCTTTCTTCCTCCATTTAAGCAGCTATTCCTTCCTGAAAAAACTGTGCGATTTTTGTATGCCAAATGACTTGCGCGGTCTTAACTTATTGATTATAATAATGTTGGAGAAGGATAGGATAAGCTCCTATTCCTCAGCCAAGTATTTTTTGAAAGTAAGTCTTACCCTATGAGAAATAAGGAAAAGATAATTTATGAAACAGACCCCCACAACAAACTCATCGCTAAGAAGACAGGTAAGGCTTCAGGTGTCACAGGATACAGACAAGTCTTAGACGGTCAATTTAAGACAGGTAAAGGCAATTCGCTCGCCTACCATGTAAAGAAATCCAGCCATTATGACATACCTCAGCAGGTCAAGCTTTTCGGAAGATATTCTTTGGACAGGGATAGGAATTTAGTCTTTACGCTGAATAAATGGAATAATCAGGTTGAAGGCAATAAGCTTATAATAAAAGGCCAGCTTCTGGACGCTAAAGACGATGAGCTGTCTTTCACCGTCGGCACAAGGGATTCTCTCGGGAATGCCGCCATACATATTTTAAAACTCTCTGGCGCATGGCAGGCGGATAAAAATAACCGCCTAAGCTTTAATGTAACAAGAGAAAAAGGCTCTGTTGATAATCTATTGCTGGAAGGCGCCTGGAAGGTGAATGGCAATAACGAAATCGTATATGCTTACACAAAGACCCGCCTTAAAACAAAAGAAAAGATAACCAACGCGCTTACCTTTAAAGGTTATTGGGATATAACTGAAAAATGCAGGATCTCATATGTCCTGAACAAAGAGATAGATTCCCGGTTTGACTTCAAGGTTGGGTTTATAAGGCCCACGAAATCAAGCCTGGAATATAAAATAAGCGTAGGCGCTAAGCATGCGACAAAGACGTTGTCCCTTTGCGGAAAATGGAAGTTAAGCAAAAGATCGGAGTTGTTGTTTGAAATACCGTACGAAGGCGGAGAAATTCAGGGCATAGCTTTTGGCGCGAACTGCAGGCTCAACGAAAATAACACAATAAATCTTAAACTGAAAAACAGGCGCGGAGAAGACCTGGGGATAAGTTTGAGGCTTTCGAGAAAAATTTTAAAAGACCAGGGAGAGATTTTTATGCAGGCGCTAAGAGAAGAAAAAGAATTGTCTTTACTTACAGGCATTGGTTTTAGATGGTAAGTTTTCAGATGTATAATTTATCCAAACCTAACTCTATCTTGCTTGAGACCAATAGATTTGATAAAGATAATTACAGGTCTTTGGCGTTCATCGATCCTGCCAGGGTAATCTCCTGTTATAAAGAAAAGGATGTACAAAAAACTCTCTTGGAATTAGAAGAATATATCAATAAGGGATATTATGCCGCCGGTTATATTTCTTACGAGGCAGGCTTTGCGTTTGAAGATGCGCTCAAAGGATTGGATAAGGGATCAACCTTTCCGTTGTTATGGTTCGGTATTTATAAAAAACCTGTGATCCTGCAAGATAAAAACATGGACCTGTCAAAGTCTAAAAGATTGCCTTATAAGATATCCAATCTGCGGCTTAATAGCTCACATAAAAAATATATCGATAATGTTAAGAAAATTAAAAATTTTATAAGACGCGGGGATACCTATCAGGTAAATTACACATTTAAATATAAATTTGATTTTAGAGGCTCCGCGCAGGGACTTTATCAAGATCTTAGGGAAAAACAGAGTGTTTCTTACTCGGCATTTATCAATACAGGGGATTCTTCAATACTGTCGCTCTCGCCTGAACTTTTTTTCAGGAAAGATAAAAGTCTTATAGAGGTCAGGCCCATGAAAGGGACTTTTGACCGCGGAATAAACATAGAACAAGACAGGCGCAATATGAAGGCCCTTGAACAAAGCCTTAAAAATAGAAGCGAAAATGTCATGATAGTTGATTTATTGAGAAATGACCTTGGCAGGGTATCCATGCCAGGAACTGTCAGGACCCGCAAGCTATTTGAAGTAGAAAGATACGAAACCCTTTTCCAGATGATATCTATTGTCAAGGCCAGGCTCAAGAAAGATGTAGGCCTTTGCGATTTATTTAAGGCGATCTTTCCATCCGGCTCTGTGACAGGCGCGCCAAAGATAAGCACCATGAAGATAATAAGCTTATTGGAAAAAGAGCCGCGCAATATCTATACAGGCAGCATTGGTTTTTTTGAGCCTGACGGCAAGGCGGTATTCAATGTGGCTATAAGGACGGTCTTGATAGACAATAAAACCAGAAAGGCTGAAATGGGGGTCGGAAGCGGTATTGTTATAGACTCAGACCCTGAAAAGGAATTTGAAGAGTGTAAATTAAAGACAAATTTTTTAACTCAAGCCAAAAAGGATTTTAAGCTTATTGAGACAATGCTGTGGCAGCCTCAAAAGGGGTACTTTCTCCTGAGGCATCACCTTAAAAGGCTTTTTTCCTCAGCGGATTACTTTGATTTTAAATATGATAAAAACCGCGTTGAGAAAGAATTAAAGAGACTCGAAAAGAGCCTTAAAGATAATTATCAATACAGGATCAGGGTCTTACTGGCCAGAGGCGGAGAGCTTGAGAGCAGTTTTTCCAGGCTGGATAGAGGAGCTGAAATAGAGAAGGTCAGGTTTTCTGAAAAGAAGACCTCAAGCAGCAGCGTATTTTTTTATCACAAGACAACAATAAGAGATCTATATGATAAAGAATTGAAAAAATGGAGGCGTCAGGGCTATTTTGACATTATGTTCACTAATGAAAAAAATCAGATTACAGAAGGGGCGATTTCTAATATAATAATAAAGAAAGGGAGATTTTATTACACGCCTCCCCTCAGCTGCGGGCTTTTAGACGGGGTATACCGCAGATATCTTTTAGATAGCAGAAAAATTCCCTTAAAAGAAAAGATCCTGTATAAAAAGGATATTAAAAACGCGGATGAGATATACATGATAAATTCAGTTCGTGGCATGGTAAAGGCGGTATTATGAATAAGGACAGTTTTTATATGGATCAGGCCCTCAGGGAGGCAAAGAAGGCATTTGATAAGGACGAGGTGCCTGTGGGGGTCGTAATTGTTCATAAAGGCTCAATAATAGCAAGGGCCCATAATCAGGTAGAGATGTTAAAAGATCCGACAGCCCACGCAGAGATGATAGCCATTACACAGGCTGCAAATTACCTTCAAAATGAAAGGTTGATAGGGTGTTCGTTGTATGTTACAATTGAGCCCTGCAGCATGTGCGCAGGAGCGATGGTGCTTGCCAGGATAGATAGATTGATATACGGCGCCAGCGACCCAAAGACAGGCGCGTGCGGGTCGATTATTAATGTAGTTGACAATAAGAAGCTGAATCACAGGATCAATGTCAAAAAGGGTGTTCTTGAAGACGAGGCAGGTCTGCTTCTAAGAGACTTTTTCAAGAAGAAGAGAAAATGATTATATGGTGAGAATAAAGTTTGCAAGACATAGACAGGGCAGATTTTTAAAAGAAATAATGAGGCTCTCAGGCTTAACTTCGGCAGAGGCTGCTAGGCTATGCAATGTATGTGGCAGGACTTTTAGAGATTGGAAAAGAGGAAAATATCAGATGAGTCACGACGCCTTGTCTAGGTTATGCAAGATTTCGCATATCCCAATTCCTAAGAATATCGAAATCTTGCCGGAATTCTGGAGCACAAAGAAAGCAGGGACTTTAGGGGGTAAAAGGTGTTTTGAACTTTATGGGCGGCTTGGTACCATAGAGAGCAGAAGAAAAGGCGGGGTTAACTCCTCGAGAAAATTTTCACTTAATCCCGAATTGGCAAAGGAAAAAGGATTTATTGTTAGAAAGGAAATAAAACACCCTGATAAATCCCCTTTACTTGCCGAATTTATTGGTATGATGATTGGAGATGGGGGCGTCCGTAATGGGTATCAAATTACAATTTCATATAACTGGAAAGAGGATAGCGCTTATGCCGCATATATCCAGAAGATAGTAAAGGATCTTTTTGATATTTCTTCAACAAAGTATATAAGAGAAAAGTTGGGATCTGCTGATATTATAGTAACGAGCAGGAATTTAATAGAGTTTTTAGAAGAGATGGGTATTAAGAAAGGCAATAAGGTTGTGAATCAAATAAGTACCCCAGATTGGATTTTTGAATCTAAAGAATATCAAATCGCTTGTTTACGAGGGCTTTTTGATACGGATGGATCCATTTATCGACATAATTATACCGTGAGCGGGAAGAAATATAGGTATATAAAAATGTGTTTTTCTAATAGTTCTTTGCCTGTTCTGGCATCTATAAAGAAAATGCTGGAAAATCTGAGTTTTCATCCAATAATTGATAAAAGGCAACAAGGAGTATATTTAAATAGGCCTTCCGAGGTCGATAGATACTTTTTAGAAGTTAGGACTAATAATCCAAGATATTATAATCGATACAGTAAATTTTTCTCACAAAAGATAGGAAGAATTGGAGAGGTCGTATAGTGGCCTAGTACGGCGGTTTGCTAAACCGTTGTACGGATGAAAGTCCGTACCCAGGGTTCGAATCCCTGCCTCTCCGCCAATTTGAAAGCCTTTGGCTTTCAAATTGGCGAGACCTCGCCCGTCAAAATTGTTTCACAATTTTGACGAGGCGGGTCCGCCTACATAATCACGGACAGCAAATTTTGGCGAGATGGAGGATCCGCCAACAAGATTCATTATGTATTACGTTTATGTTCTCGTGAATGAAGCGAAAACTCGGACTTATACTGGCGTCACGGATGATATTAATAAACGCTTAGCTGAGCATAATGCAGGCAGAGTTAAATCTTCATGCCCGCATCGTCCTTATAAGGTAATGCATACGGAGTCATTTGCAACTTTAATTGAGGCGCGACAGAAAGAAAAATTCTATAAATCTACAAGTGGGCGTCGAAGACTAAAAGAGATGCTTTTGAACAGTACCAGATTTAAGATATAATATTATGACATATCTTCCATTTGCGCGCAAACACAGGCCGCAGGATTTTGACAAGGTTATAGGCCAGGAGCATATAACCACTACCCTTAAAAACGCCATCTCTTTAAATAGAGTGCATCACGCCTATCTATTTACAGGGCCTAGAGGCATAGGAAAGACCTCGACAGCCAGGATATTATCCAAGGCGTTAAACTGCGAAAGAGGCCCATTGCCAGAGCCCTGCAATAAATGCGTTACCTGCCAGGAAATCATAAACGGCTCAAGCATGGATGTCATAGAGATAGACGGAGCTTCTAACCGCGGCATAGACGAGATACGCAATCTGCGCGAGACAGTCAAGTATTCCCCTTCGAAAGGCCATTACAAGATCTATATAATCGATGAAGTCCATATGCTCACCACAGAGGCCTTTAACGCGCTTTTAAAGACATTGGAAGAGCCGCCTTCGCATGTAAAGTTTATATTCGCCACCACTGAGCCGCAGAAACTTCCCGCGACCATACTTTCGCGCTGTCAGAGATTTGATTTCAGGCGCATACCCATCAAAGACATTATTGCAAAGCTCAAAGAATTGACCATGCAGGAAAAACTCAATATAGAAGAGGAAGTTTTTTTATATGTGGCCAAGGCATCTGAAGGCAGTATGCGCGACGCGGAGAGCATACTGGATCAGCTTTCTTCTTTTTCCAAAGGAAAGATCCGGTTGGAAGATGTGACGGAATCTCTCGGCATGATAAACCAGGAGACTCTTTTTAAGGCAGCAGGTTTTATTATCAATAAAGACACAAAAGGCGCCTTGTTACTGGTAGGAGATATACTGAATTCCGGAAAAGACGCCAGGCAGTTCCTTCTGGACCTTCTTGAGCATTTCAGGAATATAATGGTGACAAAGTCAGGCGTGTCTTCGGAAGGACTTATAGACCTGTCAAAAGAGGCAATAGAAAATATAAGATCGCAATCACAGGGGCTTTCTCAGGGTGATATATTTTATATTATCAGCATAATCTCGAACAGCCTCAGGATGATCAAGCAGCTTCTGCCTGAAAGGATCGTCCTGGAGCTCTGTATGATAAAGCTTACATCAAGGGATTCCATTGCTTCGATCGAGGAAATACTAGCAAAGTTGCCTGAGCTGGAAAAGCGTCTGTCAGACGCTCATGAACCTCCTTTGCCAGCGCCCAGAACTATTGCCCAGGAAAAGCAAAGCAAGGATATTAAAAAAGCTGATAGCACAGAGAAGGCATATTCCAGCGGCCCTTCCAAGGCGTCGGGCGCAGTGGAGATGTCCAGGGTAAAAGACGCGTGGCCGATTTTTATCAAGACAATGGCTGTCAAGAAGATGTCGATCTCGACCTATCTTGCGGAAGGCGAACCAGATTCAGTGAGCGGTAATGTCATTTCAGTGGCCTTTCCGAGGGAGTTAAATTTCCACAGAGAAGTGCTTGAAGAAAAACACAATAAAGACGCTGTAGAGGCAGCGCTTTCTCAGATATTGGACACGCAAGTGAAATTACAATTTATAGCCACTGACAGAGAGCTAAAAAGGCTTGAATTAGAAGCCCCTCCCGCTATTACCAGAGAAGATCTTAAGAAAAAAGAACCCATGATAGACACTGCCCTTAACATATTCGGAGGAAAGATCCTCCGCTCCACAAGAAACGCTTAAAATGGGCGCCTATACAAAATCAATGCAGGACTTAATAGATCATTTCAAAAAAATGCCTGGGATCGGTTCAAAGACGGCCGAGCGTATGGCTTTTTATGTATTGAAATCCTCCGCGAAAGATATGGAAAATTTTTCATCAGCCATCAGAAGGGTGAAGGAACAGGTAAGGTTCTGCGGGAAATGCGGGAATCTCAGTGAGACAGACCTGTGTAGTATCTGCAATGACTCCCGGCGTGATAAAGGCGTAGTGTGCGTGGTGGAACAGCCCAACGACCTCATTCTTATAGAGAAATCAGGCCACTATAAGGGTACTTATCACGTGCTCTTTGGGGCAATAGCGCCTTTGGATGGCATTGGGCCGGATGAGATAAGATTAAAAGAGCTGATAGCCAGGGTAAAAGACGACAAGGTGAAAGAAGTGATCATAGCCACAAATTCAAATGCCGAAGGCGAGACAACATCCCTTTATATTTCCAAGGAGCTGAAGTCATCCAAGATTAAAATAACCCGCATAGCATACGGCATACCGGTAGGCGGAGGCCTTGAGTATATAGACCAGGCCACTCTGGTAAGGGCCCTTGAAGGCCGGCGTTCACTTTAGCTTGACAAATAGGTCGGGTAAATATAAAATGATAGAACATTTTTACTTATAGTAAGGATAGTTTATGGCAATGATAGAAGTCAGATGGCACGGAAGAGGCGGACAGGGCGCAAAGACAGCATCCCAGTTTCTGGGTGAGGCTGCTCTTGATACAGACAAATACATCCAGGCATTCCCTGAATACGGGCCTGAAAGAGCAGGCGCGCCCATGAGGTCTTATACCCGCATAAGCGATACAGTCATAACCATTCACAGCTCTGTGACCAATCCGGATATTGTAGTGGTAATAGACCCGACGCTAGTGGGCAGCATAGATGTTACAGAAGGCCTTGGCGATAAGGGCATAATCCTTGTCAATACAGACAAATCCCCAAAGGACATAAGAAAAGACCTTGATTTTACAAAAGGCAGGGTAGCTACAGTAGATGCCACAAAGATTTCGCTTGAGACATTAGGGATCCCCATGCCCAATATGCCGATGCTCGGCGCGTTATTAAAAGTGAATCCGCTCGTTACAATAGATCAGCTTTCAGAGAGGGTAAAGGGAAAGTTTCTTAAGAAGATAGGCGAGGAAAAGACAAACGCCAATATCGAAGGTATAAAAAGGGCATATAGCGAAGTTAAGATAGATTAAGGTAAGATATCATGGAAAACAAAAAATCCTGGAAAGAGATTCCAATAGGCGGAAAGATCATAGAAGCAGGTAATGCCGCAAAGTATAATACCGGCAGCTGGCGCACATTCAGGCCTGAGAAGAATGATAAAAAATGCATAAACTGTCTTTTCTGCTGGATATACTGTCCTGACTCTTCGATAAAGGTTGAAGACGACAAGATGGCAGGTTTTGACTACGAGCACTGCAAGGGCTGCGGCATATGCGCGTCTATTTGTCCTGTAAAGTGCATCGATATGAAAAAGGAAATTCAATGACAAAGAAAAATCTCATCCCATTTACGGGTGACCAGGCAGTTGCGTATGCCATGAAGCAGATAGATCCGGACGTAGTAGCGGCGTACCCTATTACCCCGCAGACTGAAATAGTGATGAATTTCTCGAATTATGTCGCTAACGGTCAGGTCTCTACAGAAATGATACCCGTAGAGTCTGAACATAGCGCAATGAGCGCGTGTGTGGGCGCTGCAGCGGCAGGAGCGCGTACTATGACAGCGACTTCTGCTAATGGCCTTGCTCTCATGTGGGAAATAGTTTATATAGCGGCTTCGACACGCCTGCCGATCGTAATGCCTGTTGTAAACCGCGCGCTTTCAGGACCTATAAATATCCATTGTGATCACTCAGACACAATGGGTTGCCGTGATTCCGGCTGGATACACATTTATTGCGAAAACGCGCAAGAGGTATATGAAAATACAATACTGGCAATAAGAATAGCGGAGCATAAAAAAATTCTTCTTCCTGTCATGGTATGCCAGGATGGTTTTATAACAAGCCATGCCGTGGAAGGCCTGGAACTTTTTGACGACAAGAAAGTAAAAGATTTTATAGGAGAATACAAGATAGAGAATCCTTTATTGGATGTTGACCATCCTGTGACATACGGGCCGCTAGACCTTCAGGACTATTATTTCGAGCACAAACGTCAGCAGGGAGAGGCGATGAAGGCTGCCCTGACAGCAATCCCGGAAGTACTAAAGAAATTTGAAAAGACGTTCGGCAGGAAATATGATTTTATTGAGACATATAAATTAGATGACGCTGAGATTGCGATAGTCGCCATGTCTTCAACAGCAGGCACTGTGAAATTTGTCGTAGATGAATTGAGACAAAAAGGCGTAAAGGCAGGACTTTTAAGGCCGAGAATATTCAGGCCGTTTCCAAAGGAAAAGCTCATAACAGCATTAAAGAATGTCAAGGCAGTGGCTGTTCTTGACAGGAGCGAATCATTCTCAGCAGAAGGCGGCCCGCTTTATACAGATATCAAGGCCGCTCTTTACGACTCAGGCATAAGGCCGCTTATCTCGAACTACATATATGGCCTTGGAGGGAGAGATATATTCCCCGCGGATATAAACAAGGTCTACGTGGATCTACAGGATATATTAAAAACAGGCAAAGTAAAGACACCTTTAAACTACTTAGGTTCGAGGGAATAATGGCAAATATAAAAGAACTGGCTAAACAACCGGAACGTTTATCAGGCGGCCACAGGCTTTGCGCTGGATGTGGCGCGTCAATCGTCGTGCGCCAGGTCCTGATGGGCACGAAAGATCCTGTAGTGGCTGGTTCCGCTACAGGCTGCCTGGAAGTAGCGACTACCATCTATCCATATACAGCGTGGAAAATACCTTTTATACATAATGCTTTTGAAAATGTCGCTGCCACCATAAGCGGGGTTGAAACAGCCTATAGGGCGTTGAAGAAAAAAGGTAAGATAAAAAAGGATATAAAGTTTGTAGCGTTTGGTGGCGACGGCGGCACATATGATATTGGACTTCAGTCTCTTTCAGGCGCATTGGAGAGAGGGCATAATTTTGTGTATGTTTGTTATCAAAACGAAGCTTATATGAACACGGGTGTGCAACGTTCCGGAGGAACGCCTAAGGGCGCATCGACGACAACAGCGCCTTCAGGAAAAGCGAGTTACGGTAAGCCCCAATTAAGAAAAGACCTTACCGCCATAGTAGCCGCGCACAATATACCTTACGTCGCTCAAGGTTCAGCTTCTCACTGGAACGACCTTGTGACAAAGGCGGAAAAGGCGTTCAAGGTGGAAGGACCCGCGTTTCTTAACGTAATATCCATGTGCCACAGGGGCTGGAGATTCCCGCAGGAAGACACCATAAAAATCAACAAGCTTGCCGTGGAAACAGGATACTGGCCTCTCATAGAAGTGGAGAACGGCATTTGGAAGTTCACGTATAAACCGAAAGAAAGAAAACCGGTAGTGGAGTTCCTAAAGCCCCAGGGTCGTTTCAAGCACCTCTTCAAGGAAGAAAATAAATTTGTTCTAGAGGAAATTCAAAAAGATATAGATGAAAACTGGGCTCGTTTAGAGCGTATGTGCGAGGCGAGTTGCAAAGTAGCGTAAACAAGCTTGTGTCATTGCGAGCACGAAGCCCTCGGCTTCGCCGAGAGGCGAGTAACGAAGCGACCGAGGACGAAATGTCCGAGGAAGTGCCGAGCCCTCCGGGCGAGGCCAATCTCAAAATACAGTTCTTTAAAAAATTAGCGTTCCCCTGTAGCTCAGTTGGTAGAGCGCGTGGCTGTAAGGTGTTAGCAGCCTCTGGAGGAAACTCCAGAGTGAAAAAGCGTGTAAATTCAGGGAAAGCCCGGGAAGCCAGCCGGGTCAATCCTGAGCCAAGTCCGCCTAGGCGGAAAGGTGCAGAGACTAGACACACGCTGCCTAAATTCTTTTGTCATTGCGAGCGAGTAAAACGAACGAAGCAATCTCAAAGAACATGGCAAAGGTATAGTCCGACTCTCCGAGTAATCGGAGTCAGAGTGTAACCACGTTGTCCGAGGTTCGAGTCCTCGCGGGGGAGCCAAATATGTCGTAACTTATTGAATTTAAATGAGTTACGATAAAAGAGCCTGACCCAAAAAGTCAGGCCTTTTTATCTCCAAAGGGGTCAAACACTTAGGGCATATTATAAAAGATCCTGATTTATTCAATACCTCTCTCTTTCAAAAATACTGCAAATTTTTCATAACCAAGAGAAATACTCCCAACATAACCTCTCTTTATCTCTAAATTCGCCGATATTCGAGATGCGCCATTTAACGGCCATATTCGGCTATTTTGGCCACTAAATTACTAGCCGTTAAATGAAATATCGCAAATATCGGCCCATAATTCAATAAACCTCTCTGTTTTGCAAAGAGAGAGGTTTATTCGACCAAAATTAGATATATCTAAAAATAGTCTTGACTAATTTTAGATGTATGGTAAACTAGTCGTAGATAACAATAGTATAATCATGTATGAGGAAAAACAAATGAAAAGAGTCTATATTTTTGTTATTAAGGAACATTTTAAGCGCAATCAGCAGATGATTTTTCTTATTGGTCCCAGGCAAGCCGGGAAGACTACAGTCAGTCTGATGGCAAAGGAATTTACCAATCAATTTGCTTATCTAAACTGGGACAATTTAGATCATAGAAAAATTATTTTGGAAGGAGTTAATAGTGTTGCTGGTTTTGTCGGGTTGGATAAGTTAACTTCAGAGACACCAATTATTGTTTTTGACGAAATTCACAAATATGGTAAGTGGAAAACTTTTCTAAAAGGATTCTTTGATACATATAAAGGAAAGGTACATATTATTGTTACAGGTAGTTCCCGGTTGGATGTTTATAAAAAGGGCGGCGATAGCCTGATGGGGAGATATTTTCCGTACCGCATGCATCAGTTGTCGTTAGCGGAGCTGGGACGGATTGATTTATCAGAAAAAGAAATCAATGAACCATTTCAAAGTAAAAATCAAGATTTTGAGAAGTTACTCAAAAATGGCGGTTTTCCGGAACCCTTTTTAAAAAATGACTCGCGATTTTTGAACCGTTGGAAAACCCTGCGGCAGGAACAGTTGATTAAAGAAGATATCAGGGATTTAAGCCGAATCCAGGAATTGGGACAAATCGAGCTTTTAGCCGAAATCCTAAAACATCAGGCCGGACAATTGACAAATTATTCAAAGCTATCCAACAAAATCAATGTATCTTCCGATACCATACGCCGCTGGATCAAGACACTACAGGGCTTTTTTTACTGTTTTACTATTCAGCCATGGTCTAAGAATATCCCCCGCTCTCTCATTAAAGAACCAAAGACTTATTTATGGGATTGGATCAACGTTGACGAAGAAGGATGCCGTGCGGAAAATTTAATAGCTTCTCATCTCTTAAAAGCCGTTCACTATTGGACGGATTGCGGGCTGGGTCAATATGCCTTATGGTTTATCAGGGATAAGGAAAAACGCGAAGTGGATTTTTTAGTATCACGGGATAAAAAACCATGGTTTCTGGTTGAGGTTAAATTGTCTTCAAAAGGAGGAATAAATAAGAATTTGGTTTATTTTCAGGAAAAAATTAAGGCAAAACACGCATTCCAGCTAGCATTTGATATGGAATATGTTCCTAAGGACTGTTTCAAGTATACAGAGCCAATCATAGTACCTGCCCGGACATTTTTGACCCAATTGGTTTAAGTATTATTAGATTGTAACCAGAAAGTATTTAGTTCGAGTCCTGCCCGGGAGCCAAATATGTCGTAACTTATTGTATTTAAAGGCGTTACTAGAAAAAAGCCTGACCTAAAAAGTCAGGCTTTTTTATCTCCAAAATTGAGAGAATAATCTCTAAACCTCTCTGATTTGCAAAGAGAGAGGATTTTAGAGAAATGCATAAATCAAGCCTAAGCCA
>JAHIEN010000125.1 GCA_018901615.1 Candidatus Omnitrophota bacterium
CGACTCTCTGCGGCCTTGAAGCTTCTGCCATGCGGTTTTATCCAAATCAACCCACGCATCATCGTGGATATTGGCAATTACGCCCTTCCCCAGCCGAACAGATATATTCTCTTTCTTTTTTTCTTGAGTGAATAAAAATTTTCCCAGATCAATTGCGATGTTACATTCGTTGCGCGGGAATTGATTCGGTAAGATTAGCTGGTCGCCAGGTTTAATCTTAGCGCCTTCCTTTGCGATTGCCCGGCCGTCTTCCCATATATAAACACTATGACAAGAGGTAGTTTTTATTTCATAGCCGCAGTAAGTCTTAATGCTGTATATTTCGGCCCGCAGCGGATGGCGAATCAGCTTATGTATTGGCCGCCATTCTAATTTACCTGTTTTCTCATTAAAGCTCATAATATCATAGTTATCTGGGCCGAGGCAGTTATCAACAAAATGCCCCACCTGTGAGAAAAAGATCTGCTCTTTCTTTCTGTTGTAAAGCATTATAGGTGTGTCTGCGGTCACGCTGTCCGCGTCACACATAAGAATCACCTTGTGGTATCTCAGCTTGGTAAGGTCAAATTCCTCTCCTATGCCGCTGCCAAGGGCGCTTATAATGGTACGGATCTCTTCGTTACCCAGGACCTTATCAAGCCTGGCCTTTTCAACATTCAAAATCTTTCCTTTTATCGGCAGTATCGCCTGAAACCGCCTGTCCCTGCCCTGTCTTGACGAGCCTCCTGCTGAATCCCCTTCGACTATATAGAGCTCGCACAAAGCAGCGTCTCTCTCAGAGCAATCAGCCAGTTTGCCAGGCAAAGACATGGAGTCAAGCGCGCCTTTACGCCTTGTAAGCTCTCTGGCCTTTCTGGCAGCCTCCCTTGCGCGCGCAGCCAGTATTGATTTTTCAATGGCCTTGTTGGCAATGGAAGGGTTTTCCTCAAAGTATGCGCTGAGGTTTTCGTTTACAATAGAGGCGACGATGCCTTCAACCTCACTATTGCCAAGTTTTGTTTTTGTCTGGCCCTCAAATTGAGGGTTGGGCACTTTTATGCTTATAACTGTTGTAAGGCCCTCGCGTATATCTTCGCCTGAGACAGATACATCAGAAGCCTTAAGCATGTTTTTGTTTTTGCAATACTGGTTGACTGTTCTTGTCAGCGCGGATTTAAAACCGCTCAGGTGCGTACCGCCCTCTATCGTGTTTATATTATTTACAAAGCTAAATATATTCTCAGCATAGCCGTCATTATACTGGAGCGCGAGTTCGGCTGTTACGCCGTCTTTCTCCCCCGCAAAATAGATAACCTTTTTATGCAAGGGGTTTTTATTTCTATTAAGATGCTCTACAAAAGATATAATCCCGCCTGAAAACTGAAATACCGTCTCTTTTTCTTTTGTCTCATCTATCAACTGTATCTTCAGGCCCTTGTTTAAAAACGCAAGCTCCCTAAGCCTGTTGGAAAGGGTTTCAAAAGAAAATTCTATGGGGATGTTAAATATCTCTTTATCGGCCTTAAACGTCACGCTGGTCCCTGTTGTTTTTGCCTTGCCTACCACAGTGAGTTTGGAGGCAGTCTTGCCTTTTTCATATTCCTGGTGATAAACCTTGCCATCTCTTTTAATCTCGACTTCCAGCCATTCGCTGAGGGCGTTCACCACACTCACTCCTACCCCATGAAGGCCGCCTGATACCTTGTAAGAACGGTGGTCGAATTTGCCTCCAGAGTGTAGGGTGGTCAGGACGACTTCGACAGCAGGTTTTTTCTGTGTCTTATGCATGTCCACCGGGATGCCGCGGCCATCATCTGTCACAGTAACGCTGTTATCCATATGCACGGACACTATTATATTCTTGCAGTATCCTCCCATAGCCTCGTCAACAGAATTATCCACCACCTCATAGACAAGGTGATGAAGCCCTCTTGTTGATATGTCGCCGATATACATGGCAGGCCGTTTTCTTACTGCGTCAACGCCTTCCAGGACCTGTATTGTCCGCGCGTCATATTGTTGTTTTTGCTCTTGCGGCTGCTTTGCGCTTTGCGCTTTGCGCTTTGCCATTACGTTATATCCCCCATCCTGAACCTGATATCCTTTATGCCTTCTTCTTTTAACTCTTTTTGCAGGCTTGTCAGCGCTTCTCTTTTTTTCATGCTAAGGCTATAAATCCACGTCGAGCTGTCTACCTCTATTGTCAGCACTTTGCGTTTTATGCCCACTGGCCTCGAGTGGCTGGCTGCCTTCAGGCCCGCTGTTTTTTGCCAGGCTATGAGAATCTTTTCTTTTTTGCCAGGCCCCTTATTTTCTAGCCTGTTTATTACTTTATCTACTATGTCTTTTATATACTCGGGCCTTTTTGTCTGTTTTTTTCTTGTCATGCGAGCTGCATAGGCAGCACAAGATAAACATACCAGTCTTCTATCCTGATAACAGCTGGTTTGTCAGGGCCTAAAATTTCTATTTCGATCTCATCTTTTGGCACAACCTTTAATACATCAATAATATAAGACGGGTTAAACCCCACCGTGATAT
Source organism: Candidatus Omnitrophota bacterium (assembly GCA_018901615.1). Taxonomy (GTDB): domain Bacteria; phylum Omnitrophota; class Gorgyraeia; order Gorgyraeales; family Gorgyraeaceae; genus JAHIEN01. The sequence continues at coordinate 2,521 of JAHIEN010000125.1, forward strand.
CGTGGCCTCTGTACGACGTCTCAAGCTCTTCTCTGGCCTCTCCTATGGTCGGGTTTGATTTTGAGATCACGAGTTTATTCTTTAAAACATCTATCTTGATGGATTGTGAATCGTGGGTCGTTAAAAGGGCTGCCCTTTTTATTCCCAGCAAAAGAGGCTCTCTGTGCACAACTATCTTTTCCTTTGTTGGGGGCGGTATTACTTGTTCGTAATCCGGGAATGCCCCCTCTATCAACCTTGACACAATGGTTATGTTTTCGGATTCAAATTGTACCTGGTTTTCGCTGAAAGTAAGTTTTATCTGGCCGTTTTCGGCAAGCGCCCTGTTTAGTTCATATATAGTTTTTGAAGGGACTATTATGGTGTTGTCTGGCGCGTCCTTATTTGTCTCTTTTTTTACAAAACTAAGTCTCTTCCCGTCAGTCGTCACTATTACCAAGTGACCTGCCTTAAATAAAAACAGGGCGCCGTTTAAGACATATCTTGTCTCGTCGCGCGACATCGCGAAATATGTCATACTTAACATTGTTTTTAAAACAGCTTGGTCCATTACCACGTGCGGCTCTTTTTTAAATTCAGGAAGTTTTGGAAAGTCCTCTTTGGGTAAGCCAAGTATTTTAAAGAAGCATTTACCGCATTTAATTGACATGGAGTTGTTTTTCATGGTCGCTATTAAAATATCTTCGTCTGGTAATTCTTTAATGATATCGCTAAATCTTTTAGCGGGCACTGTAATGGCGCCAGGTTCTTCTACCTCTGATTTAAAGGTGGAGATGATCCCTATATCAAGGTCTGTGCTGATTAATCTTACTTCGTTTTGTTCTGCTTCTATAAGCACGTTTGCCAGAATAGGAAGGCTTGTCCTTGAAGAAATTATATTCTGCACGTTTTGTATGCTTTTAATAAGTTCGCTTTTTAATATTTTTAGTTTCATTAACAAACCCCCTTGGCTTTTATTATAATTTTAGAGATCTATAAGAATAGTAGTTGTTGTCTTAAGACATGTTGATATGTTAGTAACTCTTCAAGATATTTATTTAATTATAGTTGTAAAAGAAAAATAATCCACAAATTTTTTTTAATTTTCCACACTATTAACTTTTTATCTCCAGCATCAGGCGGTTTATCAAGTTCTTAACATTCTGGTTCTTTTTCAAACTGGCATGAATTTTGCCATACGCGTGTATTACCGTAGAATGGTCTCTCCCGCCAAAATGCTCTCCTATGTCAGGAAGGGTCATATTGGTCATCTCCCTTGTTATATACATTGCCACCTGGCGCGGGTATGCGACCTGCTTACTGCGTTTTTTTGCCTTCATATCAGAGACCTTCATGTCAAAATAGTCGGCCACCTTTTTTTGTATAAGCTCTACAGAAATCTTTTTTTCCTCTCCCAAAAGGACGTCCCGGAGGACCTCCTTTACAAGGTCCATAGACACAGGTTTATTTTCTAAAGAGGCGTACGCGATTACTTTAATAAGTGCGCCTTCCAGCTCGCGTATATTAGTTTTTATTCTTTCCGCGATAAAATAAAGTATATCATCAGGCAGCGATATAGAATTTCTTTCAGCCTTCTTTTTCAAAATGGCTATGCGCGTTTCAAGGTCTGGCGGCTGGACATCTGTTACAAGGCCCCATTCAAACCTTGATACGAGCCTTGCCTCAAGTCCCGGGATGGCTTTTGGAGAACGGTCGCTCGAAAGGACGATTTGCTTGTGGGCGTCATACAAGGCGTTGAAGGTATGGAAGAACTCCTCCTGGGTGGCTTCTTTGCCCGCTATAAAGTGTATGTCGTCTATCAGCAAGACATCGACCTTTCTATATTTTTCTCTGAATTTCGCGGTCGTCCTGTTTTGAATCGAGCTTATCAGCTCATTTGTAAAGCTTTCACTTGGGGTGTAAAACAATCGCAGATCTTTGTTGGTTTCTGATATATAATGGCACGATGCCTGCATCAGATGCGTCTTGCCAAGCCCCACGCCGCCGTATATAAATAAAGGATTATACGCCTTGGCTGGCGCTTCTGCTATCGCCATTGTTGCCGCGTGCGCGAACCGGTTCGAAGACCCGACAACAAAACCTTCAAAGGTATAGCGCGGGTTGAGATAAAAAGTTTTTTGCTGGCCGGGCTTGAGGGCAGACTGGATCTTTGCGTCAAGTTTCCGGGGTGGTATATCCGATCCCTCTTTTACCTCGAACTGCACAGGTAAGACCTTGCCTATGGTTTTCAGTAAGGATATATTTAATACGTCCCTGTAGTGGTCATAGATCCAGTCCTTGAAAAAATTAGACGGGACTTCTATTATCAAACTTTCTTCTGTAATAGACGCCAGGCGGGTCTGGGCGAACCAGTTTTCAAAAGCCCTCTCCCCTATTTCCTGTTTTGTATGTTCGAGTATTTTATCCCAGAGGTTTGATAGGTCTACAGCCATAGTTTTAACATTATAACAAGCAAGGTCTCAGGTTTCAAGTCAAATCTTCACTATCGCTACTACTCAAATAGTTAGGTACACTCTAAGCGCATGAGGAGCCCTGCTCGCTCAGTCGAAGATTTGCCCCCAGCTATTCCAAATCTACTTGGGGCCGCCTTTTAGACAACATTTTGTCGGGGGCGAGAAAACTTATCCGCCTCAGGCGGACTCGGACAGTTCTCGCCCTTTTAAAAACCGCCAAAATACTGTCTAAAAGACTAAATCTTCAATTCGCGATCAGGGCCTCCTCATGCGCTTCTATTACCAGTCTTTTTGTTCCGGTGAGGCCTTAAGAAAAGCCTTTTTCTTTTGCGAACAACAGGACTACCGCATAATTACATATACTGCCTGTCAAAAGAAAAGGGAGCGATCCGCCTAAGGCGGAGAGCGCCCTTCGACTGCGCTCAGGATGGTTCGAAGGGTGGTGAGCTTGCCCTGAGCCTGTCGAAGGGCTAGTCGAACCATCTTTTCGAAGGCTTCACCGGAGCAAAAAGACGGACAAATTGTTGCCGGATATTGAAAGGATTACACATGGCCGCCGATTTTTCTTGACGATAAAATGCGTTGTGTTATAATAAACCCCTTGCTCTATAAGCCCCTTGCTTCCTGCCAGGCATGGAAATAAGCTCGGGGCAATTTTTCAGGTCCGGAAATAAAAAGAAAAATTGGAGGACATACTGTGAAAAAAGGTATTACCAAATTTACCAATCTGAAACGCAAACGTAAACATGGGTTCAGGTGTAAGATGCGTACGGCCAAAGGCCGCCTTGTAATAAAACGCAGAAGACACAAAAAGAGAAAGCGCCTGACTATTTGATGAATAGTAAGGCCTTACCACGCAAAGAGCATCTTAAGAAAG
>JAHIEN010000126.1 GCA_018901615.1 Candidatus Omnitrophota bacterium
CCTGGCTTCTTCAGGGACTTTACCCAGCAAATCAGTGAGGACCTCAGTGTGTTTCTTGGTAGACCTTTCAACAGCCTCTAAAGCTTCGCTTACATCGCGTCCCTGTGCCTGAGCCCTATTAATTTCCTCCATCGCTCCACCGATAGCCTTTTCATAGTCTTTTACCAAGCTCTCTACAAACTCTGGCTTACCTTTAGAGATCATCGCTTTTACTTCTTGTAATCTCTCATTGGCATACTTTGTATGAAGAGTAGCCTTCTCCAATGGGTCAAAACCAGCGTTTAATTGCGCTGTCTCCATTTGTTTCTTTGCTTGGTAAAGCGGGCCATCAGGCAACGCCTCTGGCTCTTCTTGCGCAAAGGTAGTGCCGGCTAACAGTGCCCAGAGGCACAAAAGCACCATCCATTTCATCAGTCCAATGTGTCTCATCTTTCTCGCCTCCTTCACTAGTTCTCTCTTCTTCCTTTACTATTTTAAACACGCCTATAACAAAAAAGTTTCGGAAAATTTTCAAAATTATTGTACTCTAATCTACGGGGTTATTTCCACCATCTCGAGGCTCAGCATCTCTTTTCCTGTGTGTAGGCCCCTGGCCTTTTCCTTTACCAATACCCTTTCCGTGGTCTCTTACTCCTTGATTCCAACCTTTGTGCAATCCCATATCATATCCTGCTTCTGGGCTACCTTTCTTATGTTGTAAGGCCGCACCTGGTTTGACGTTACGATCACGACCGCTGCTATCTTCGCCCCTATCTCCCACATCTTCTTTTCTGTCACGACTATCCTCTCTGCGCTCTTTTATATCTTCACGTCTATCGTGTCTGTCTTCTTTACGATCGCGGATGTCTTCGCGTCTGTCCTCTCCGCGGTCACGAATATCTTCTCGACGGTCACGGTGCTGTTGAATATCATCTCTTTTTCGCTCTCTCAGTTTTCTTTTTTGTTCAGGATTTAATTTCTTCCACTGTTTCTCTCGTGCTCGTATCTCCTTTTTTTCTTCTGGCGGCAACTGTTTCCATTTTTGCCAATTTTCTTGAATTCTCTGTTTTTCTTCAGAAGATAGTTTTCGATATTGTTCAAAATTTTTAAGTATAGCGGCCCTTTTTTTAGGCTCTAACTGCTCCCATCTTCGTACTCGTTCCCTATATTCTTCCTTCTCTTGCTGTGTCTTGCCTAAAGATGCATTATCAGCCCAAGCAGCACCTAAGTAACTCATCAGTACAAGAAAAAGGCCCGCAAGAAAAATAAAATAATACTTATCTTTATTACTTATTAGTTGTTCTTTACTAGCAATATGACTTTTTACCATTACTTCTCCCTATAATTTAATATTCTCAATGCCCTTAAGGCTCTCAAGCAAATCTAAATTGGCAATCAAATCGTAATTTTCAACCACTTCCCATTCTTCTTCACTCATATTAACAAGCAGTGTTCGTGTCCTTAATACATTAGTATACTTATCTACAGAGACATATACAGCAATAAGAACAATCAATGCCAATGCAACTCTATACACCACTCTCCGAGGCAAGAATAGATTTCTAATTCCTTCCAGTATCTTTTCGTACCACGGCAATCGATAAGAAAGTGCTGTCCAAAAACGAGAAATATAGCCAGGTGTCGGTTCAATAGGTTCCAAAGTACCAAGCATCTCCCATGACCTTTTGTATTCATATAGTTGAACACGGCACTTCTCACAAGAAGCAATGTGATCCACAACTATCCTTTCCTTTTCTGCTTCGAGTTCACCATCGATATAGACAAAAAACATTTGTTTTATATCCTTACAGTTCATTTTTTCATCTCCTCACTATTATAAACACATAATATCTTAAAAAGTTCTGCTTATTTTTGGCCATGGATCAAGCATGAAAGCGCATTCTTTAAATTCTCCCTCGCTCTACTTAAAAGCGATTTTACTGCTTTTTCTGATATTTTCATAGTTCGAGCAATCTCTTGATAAGAAAAACCCTCGTATCTGCGCAAGATAATCACCACACGTTGCCTCTCTGGAAGCGCATAAATTGCCCTCTTAACAGCTTGAACAGTTTCGGAATGGATAAGAATCTCATCCGGACGTCTGATTTTCTTATCTTCTATTTGCCTGGGAATTTGCTCACCATCAATTTCAATAGTCGTATTCAAAGAAACAGCCCTGTACTTATATCGCCGCAGCTCATTAAGACTTGTGTTTCGTGCAATTTTATACAACCATGTTTTGAACTGTGCTCTAGGCACATAAGTGGAGGCACTTTTATATACACGGATAAAAACTTCTTGGGTGAGGTCTTCTGCAGTGGCCTTGTCGCCTGTATACCGGTAGATAAAATTCAATAAAAAAGGATAATTTTTTCGCATAAGAGTTTCAAAAGCTTCTTTACTCCCCTTTTGAAACTCCAACATCAGGCGAACATCAGGATCAGAAAAGTAAGGGATAGTTTTATCTTCTGACTTAAAGAAAAACATAATATTTTAGCGGTCGTTGCGTTTGCCCATATTTATTTTATTATTGTACCATATTATTTAATCGTTCGGAACGAAAATTTGATTTATTACGGGAATGGATACGCCGAAGGCGGACAGGCAGCCGCCGCCAATATAAAATAAAAAGGAACTATTTAGAGAATTTTTGTCCCTCGACTTCGCTCGGGACAGACGAGGTTCCCCGTAAAATTGCTTCGCAATTTACGGGGCAGGAAGTCTGCAAAGTGTTTGGCGCATTTTGCCGCCGCCCAAAATGCGCCAAACACGAAGAAGCCGAATCAGGCTATTACATAAGATGCTGGCGGCCCAGCCAGCATGCCCGCCGGCCCAGGAGGGCAAATGAGCGAGCGGCCTAGCGAGCGGTCGAGTGAAGCCGAGCGACAGCGAGGCTGAACGGTGCATACACCACCAACCAAGCCCGCCCTCCGCCACAAAGCGTTGGCGGACAGGCAGCGGGCGGTGCATTGAATCATCAAATCCTAACGGAATTCTATATATTGTAAAACCTGTATAGAAGGCCATCCGAAAGTGCGTATATAGACTTTTTTATTCATAATTTATATATTATATAATTGTTAGTGGGAATTTACATATGATTCCATATAGTTAAATCTTAGACGCTGGAACCATAAGGCTTGTAACTCAATATTTTATAAATAGTTAGGACATAGTAAGACGTCCCCGATACTTTGTTTACTGGACACAGATGTTTTTTCTGATGTTTTCCAGCTGGCCGAAGCATATAAGGTTATCCCCTATGACTATTTTAATACCTGCTTCCGGATTGGGTATAACCTCGCCTTCCCTTTCAATGGCCAAGACTGTAATATCGTGCCTTCTCAGGTCAGATTCTATAAGTGTCTTATCAAGCATGGGGCTGTCTTTGCAGACTTCTATCTGGGAGACGCCGTAACCGCCTGTCGCTATCATGAGCTCGCTGAAACTAACAGGCTTTATTATGCGCTTTTTCATGATCTGAGCCCTTATAGCGTTAGTCAGCTTAGCCGCTATCTTCGTATTTGTGAAAATCCTGTAAACTATGTATATGGATATAGCTATCCCAAACAGGTTAATCCATGGCAATAAACCGGACGGCAGCATGGTATGTAAAAAAGGCAGCTTAAATTTAGGCAAGATAGTATTCGGCCTCAATGTATTAGCAAATGTGGCGATCATTGTAACAAGGCCCGCGTGACCCAGCACGATCAGGACAGAAGCTATCCTGCGGCGCTGGGAGTTCCCCGTAATAAGCTCGGCTTCTTTTGTCGTGAATCCTGTGCCTGTAAAACATGACAGCGCCTGAAATTTCGCGAGCGACCACTCAAGCCCAGTAAGCTGAAATGCGATGGCTCCTATCCGCACCACTATAAATGACACGATGAGTACGACTATAAACAGAAACAGGTTCATAGAAACCCTCCTAATATTAAAACCATTTTTTGCGCTTGAAATACACCATCATGCCAAGCGTGATCAGGATCATCAGCCCTATCACAAAAACATAGCCGTATGCCCAGTTGAGTTCAGGCATGTTCCAATGGGATGCGCCAGGATTAAAATTCATTCCATACACACCGGCTATAAGCGTAAGCGGCATAAATATAGTGGCAACTATGGTCAGGCGTTTCATGATCTCGTTCATCCTGTTTGAGACCGCAGATAAA
>JAHIEN010000127.1 GCA_018901615.1 Candidatus Omnitrophota bacterium
AGTTTTGCCGCCAGCCTTACATTCTGACCCTTCTTGCCTATAGCAAGCGAGAGCTGGTCATCTACCACAATCACCTCAGCTCTTTTTTCAGCCTCATTCAGTTTTACGCTGGAAATCTCAGCGGGGCTCAGGCTGGATGAGATAAATTCACTTGTATTGACGCTCCAGCGTATAATATCTATTTTCTCTCCGCCTAATTCCCTTACAATATTTTTCACCCTCTGGCCCCTCATACCAACACATGCGCCGACAGGATCGACTTTATCGTCCTTTGAATACACTGCTATTTTAGAACGGTCCCCCGCCTCTCTTGAAACAGCCTTAATATCCACGATACCCTCATATATCTCAGGCACCTCAAGCTCAAAGAGCCTTTTTACAAGACCAGGATTTGTCCTTGAAAGCAGTATCTCAGGTCCCTTTGGCGTCTTCTTTACATCAATGATAAGAGCCTTTATCCTGTCACCCTGCCTATATTGTTCATTGGCGGGCAGCTCTCTTCGCGGCATAACGCCCTCGGCCCTTCCAAGGTCAATAATAAGCATGCCTTTCTCAAACCTGTGCACGCCGCCTGTCGCGATATCATTGATCTTGCGCTGATATTCCTCAAACACAACATCTCTTTCCGCCTCGCGGATTTTCTGAATAATGACCTGTTTCGCGGTCTGAGCCGAGATCCTGCCAAAGCCTCCTGAAAGTTCACTGCCGTCAGGCCCGAACACTTTGAATTCGCCTGTCTCCTGATCAAACTCGACTTTTATATCCATTATATGTTTGCCAAGCTTCTTGCGCGCAGCGCTCAGAAGCGCAGACTCTATAGCCTTTACAAGGATCTCTTTTTTTACACCCTTGTCCCGTTCAATGCTGTCTAAAATTAATAATAACTCCTGATTCATCGCAATGCTCCTTGGCACACTAAAGTGTGCCCTACATATGTTGTCGCAAAGGCCTTCATAAGCAGGCAGATTAAAATCTGCCTATTTTCGGCCTTTGCCTTTAGAATTCTACTTCCTGCCTTACTCTTGTTATTTTCGAAAAAGGGACCTCGATTATCCCCTTTTTTCCGACATCCACCCTGATCGAATCCTCCATGATATCTTTCAGGCGGCCTATATATTCTTTTTTATTTAAGATGGCCTCGCTCAATGTCACCCTTACCATTCTCCCAGCCGCACGCATATAATCTCTTTTTGTCTTGAATGGCCTGTCAATCCCTGGCGAAGCAACCTCTAAAACATAATCTTCTGCGATTGCATTGCCTTCTTCAAGCACGCGGCTTATCCTTTGATTCAATTTGACACATTCGTAAAGTTTAATTCCGCCTTCTTTATCCACCAAAAGACGCAGGACCTGTCTACCTGCCTCGCGGTGGAATATAATATCCACCAGCTCTGTATCTTCTTGTTCTAGAATAGGTTGAATGATATTGCGTATTTTGTCTAGCATATGGCATTGTGAATTAACCTAAATGAGATCCTTACAGTCGCGTAAGTAATGTGTTCAATAAAAAAAGTGGGTCGCACTACACCCACTTCAAAACTAAACACCTCCCTTTCATAAGAGTAGATATACTATACTACATCTTATGAAAGTATGTCAAGAGAAAATATTACATTGAGTAATACCCTATAGCGATAGAAAAACCTGCTTGTGGCTAAAAAATATCCCTTTATATCCCGGAAAAGCGCCTGCTCCAGGATCTATGGGGGCCAGCCCTTCTCTAATCTCTGTTTCATCAAAAGTCACGGTTCTAAATTCACCGCGCCCAGGCTGTTTTTCAAAAGTCTCAAGGGCCTCTCTAGCCTGAGGATTATTATAATAAGAGGCGAGAAATCTCAAAGCTACTTGAGCGAGCGAATCGCCTTTATTGAATTTGGCGATAAGGGCTGTTACATTAAGATTCCTCAGGGAGTCGCCGAGTTCCAACCTGCTGATTGCATCGTCTTGTTTGAGTTTTATAGTATCGATAATTTCTGCAATTTTATTTAACCTAAGCACGGATTCAGCGTCGCCTAAAAAAACTAAATTTAAGTATAGGCGTAAAAGGTATTTAAGACTAGCGTCAAACGCAACGCCCACGGAGAATATAGAAAGAATGGGGTTGTTGCGCATATATTTAAATGTTTCAAGCCGCGGCATTTGAATCCAATAAATCTCATCTGCAATTAGACGTAATTCCGTAATCATTATAACCCCTCCAGTAACAGCATCATTCAAATTCTGTCCCTGTTTTTTCAAAGCCTTAAGAGCTTCTCCAGCCTTAGGATTACTATATTCAGCGTCAAGAAATCTTAAATCTTCTTTAGCGAGCAGGTCGCCTTTATTTGCTTTGGCGATAAGAACCGTTACATCAAGATTTCTCAGGGAATCATGCAGGGCACGCCTACTTTTTTTGTCAATTTCACTAACCGTATTCACATTGTTGGCGGCTTTGACAAGATTTTTCAGCCTAAACACAGATTCAGTATCTCCCAAAGCGACTAAGCTCAAATATCTATCCCAATTGTCTTGAAATCTTACGTCAAACAAAAAATCCGGATCCCTGATAGCATCTGAATCTATTAATCGCTGTAGCCATATGCCAAAGCCGTATCTTCCGCCAGGGTCTCTTAAGGTTCTAAGCCTTTGTATCTCATTGAAAAATTGATTATCTATTTCTGAACGTAACGACATATTATGCATAAGCGCGGCCAAATTATCACGCCCAGGCGTTTTCTGTTTAGGCATCTCTCTCAAGCGCCCCCAGTCACTAGCATGGGGTTGGCTATTAATAGGCGCCTTGCGGCTAAACGCCTGAATGGCCTCCTGCGCAGGAAAAGATACGTCTGGCATAGAAAATAAGCTTATCAAAAGAGCAACTACGTATAAGGAAAAACCAGATTTTTTGGCAGGACGTCTTTGTTGTACTAAACCTAGGCCTTCTTCTATCCTGTCGCTATTCGTAGAGGATTGAGAAAAAGAACTTGGGACTCTTAAATTATTTTTATACCGAGGCCCCTCTATCGCATAGGCAATCGTGCTGTTTGCAAAAAATATCGCGCCTATCAATATAGATATAATCTTTGTATGCGGGTTTTTAAAGATTGACATGGATTTTATCCTAATTTACACGCCTGAATCAATAGCTCTTATTGCTTTTTGATCTAAAGACTGCGGCTTAGCTGCAGTATTAAGGTAACTATCTACTTTATCGAAAAATAATTTCACATCGCCTTCTGCATCTTTAGTTGTAGAATCAAATGTTATAAGCATTACCTTGCGGCGACCGTTTACTATGGAATTGACTGTGCCAAGGGTTTGGGCCCTTATTAAATTATCATCGTATGACAATGCCTCAGGCTGTTCTATCTCTAGTGGCATAAAATAAGTCGACAACCACATATCCTTTCCACCCTCTATATTCTGCTGGTAAGAATGATTTTTATCAGGGCCTTCGCCAAATTTAGAAGGCATTTGAAGGCCATTTGTAAAAATATCCGTCCTTGCGCTTTGTAAAACACCCCTCATGCCTTCTGTCATCCTGCCATAACTAGTAAGTTCTTTTGCCTCAAAACCAGGCCTTGCTTTTAAAATATTTATAATAGCTGCATATACTGCAGGCGCATTATCCATTGCAGCTCCAAGCCTTTGAACCTCAGTTTCTAATTCCTTTTCAGTGATAGCCCCGACTTGCATTAACCTGTCATAATACAATTTTAATTTACCGAATGAAGCGCTTTTCCAGTCACGCGGCACTTCCACTCTTTCACCTGGTTGTAATTTATTCATAACTTTTCTTGTAGCATATTTGTAACCTTCTACCGCTGGCTGATCAACAAAACATATGTCCCAAAGATATCCTATTGTAGCCACAACTCTCTGTAAGCCAAGCATTATACCGCCTATTGAATCTATATCGTCCACATTGATTTCAAATACAGGATATCCATTTTTCTCAAGGCGGCTCCATAATTTATCGTTGGTCTTTTTGCCTCCTATATTTATCCTTAAAAATACCCTGTCATTCTTCCTGACATCTTTAAGAGAAACCTCTGAAATATCTTCTCCATAAAATATGGTTACACCTTTGCCGTCTTTACCTAAGGATTCTTCAAAAAGCTGCTCTGACCACATAGGTAAATCCTGAAGTTCTTGTGGAACCATAAATGTTACTTTATCCTTACCTAGCTTAGACGCCATATGATAAAGATAAGCGCCAAGCTTTATAAAGGTATCATTATTTATATTGCTTGTTTCATTCACAGCTATGGCTTTTTCAAGAACTGCTTTTACTTTTTCCGGCGCCACAAGCGCTAATGGAAGCAGAAATACATTGGTTGTTGGAGAGGTAAACCTGCCGCCTATATCCCCTTTGCCATTAAGCTGTATCTCTCTCTGCTCATGTCTTCCCGTATCCATAGGAGAGCCTTTGTCGGTTACTACCATCATATGGCCTTTGACAGCAATGCCTAATCTCTCAAAAAGACCTTTAGCGTCTCCCTTGCCTTCAAAATACTCTTTATGAGAAACTGTCTCTAGAGTGGTGCCGGATTTACTGATAAGGATCGCATAGGTATAACGAAGCGCTGCTTCAAGAGAACCTTCTTTCCCGGCTATATCTTCAAGAATATCCTTTATCACAGCAGGATCAGTTGTCCTAAGGCTGTAGATTGTAAGATTTTTGGGTTCTCCAAAAGTGGTTTTAACTGTTTGCACGCTTAAACCAGAACCGCCCATGCCGCAGAAAATCACATATTTATATTTCGCTCTTATCTCTTCAGCATCGCGAAGTACTTGCTGCACCTTGCCTGGATTTTTCAGTATCCATCTTAAATTTTCAAGTGTCCAGCCTAATCGGCTTACCTCTTTTCCTTTTTTATATGTTTCAAAGCCGGTCTTGGCCCACTGAGGATTTAAAGCTTCTGCCTCTTCGAAAGATTTTCCGTAAACAACATCATCTAATTGACTAATCGCATTCTCTTTCTTTAGTCTAGCTAATATTAGTTGCAATTGTTCTTTTACCTTTACATCCTCATTAGAAGCTAACTTATCTTTCATATCTTGAGGCCTCAATTTATTTTCTCCTCCTATTGTATCAATATCCTGATTCAAAGCAAGCTTCTGAGTAGAACCTGTTACAACATCGCCTTTAGCAGAAAGTCGCGCTTCTATAAACTGCTTTGTCAGTTTAGTCAAGTCTGGTATGTCGCAAGCAATATCCATGGATCTTTCCAGGCCAAATTCATTTTCGATAAGCGTTGTTAAATAATCAGCAACTGACACGCCCCATGAAATCGCCATTGCCCCAGGTATTTCCGCTATAGGTTTTCCTTTAACCACAACAGTTACTTTATTAGGATAAGATTTTGCCTCATCTGAACTCAGATACTCCTGCCAGAGTTTAAAGTTTGCTTCGCTTGCCGTCTTGAGTTGTTCAGCATACGCTTCCCTTGCTTGCGGAGTTATCTTTCCTTTTAATCTCCTTGAGGTAAATGCAAAACTAACAGTTCCCTGCAACAATTTCTCTTCCCATTCTGTAAAGGTAAGGTTAATTTTGCTCCCATCCGGTACAGAATCTAAACCAAGAGCCTTTGCAAAAACTTCCCTGAAGCGGTTAAATCCGCCTTCGTTCATTGCAAGAAGAATACCATTGAACTTATCCTTATCTAAGTAGCCTTTAGTAACCCCTTCCTCTCCAAAAAAATCTTTAACAAGCTGCTCTCTTACTATTTCTACGTCTCGTCTGATAGCCTCGACTTGGTCAAGCGTAGCTTCCTGAGAAATAACTCCTATTGCCCAGTTATAATCTCTGTTCTCCATACCTGTGCCTGAAGGTCTATATGTAACGGTCAATTTATATGCTACACCTTTATATTCAGTTACAAGATTAAACCTCACGCCTTCTTCCGGGAAACGACGGTAACTATTGTCATATTTATCGTCCCAAAAGATCTCAACAGGCTCTTTTTCCCGGTCAAACTTGTATCTTCCTTCAAAAAACGAAATTGCTTCTTTATGGTCAATCGCCCGCATTGCATAAAATGCAAGCTCTTTTTCAATAGCCTGTATGGTACCTACTTTCTGGCCATCTCCTTCAGCTCCTACATATCTGTAGTAACTATTTGTTGTTGCCGTAATATTTTCAGCATCACGCATCATTTCTAAGTACGCGCTATGGAAAGACTTGTTCATTACCTTTAGATACACCATAATCTCCATGAACTCATACAGGGCTAATGCGCCGTCTTTTTCTTTTATATGTTCATTAACCAGTTCTGCAGGTTTTCCCTCTACAAGCTGTATGCGGCCAAACTCGCCATAACCATTGCTTTCTTCAACGCCACAGACTATATCAATATTTGCCGCCATATAAAGTCTTCTTAATGCGTCTTGTAATTGCTCAGAAGGCGCATCTTCATTCAACGCCAGACTGGCCGCACGCATAGCATTATCTATTGCTTTAATCTGTCCTGCTATAGGACTATAGGCCTTTTCAAGCTGAGGCATGAGCTCTTTCAGTTTAGCTTTGCTGCCCGTGCCATCTTTTCTTTCTGAAATAGCTTCCCATGCAATTTTTGCAAAATTAAATAGTAAGTCTGCCCTTTCAGCCAATAAAGTGAACCCAACCCATGTATCCACAACATGTACATTGTAACCTTTATTTCTCCAATATTCTGTTACCCCTTCCAGGCCAGATGTGGTAACATGCGATTTTATAATTACATACAGCCTATCCTTTTCCAGCATTTTCTGGTCTTCAAGAATTTTAAACTTAAAGTGCGTAAGAAAAGACCATGTATCATTAGCTGTCAAATGAAGCTTATCGTTTAGTTTACTTTCTAAGCTTGCCTTAACTTGAGCGATTTTTACCTCCGAGTAACCCCTTTCAGTCATGGCCTTTTCAGCTTCTGAAATTATAAGATTTCTCATATTCCCTGTTGCGCCTTTATATGTATTTTCGTCCAGCTTTAATGCTGCGCCCATCCTATCACTATCAGGATCTGTAGCCCCTGGCGCAATAGCCATTCCATTAATGCTATTTATTGCTGCGTCAAGTCTTGAAAGGTCTTCTCCTGCTACCTGAAGTATATAATCCGCTATGTTAACTGCACAAGCCTTTACATCTCCCGGATCAGGCATGCCAGTTTTCCAACCATTAATAAACGCCGGAAATTTTCCGTCTATTTCATCTGTCTGAGATTTAACCGTATTTATAGAAGCGTAACCCATATCATTTAAAAACTCTTTTATGCTCTCTGCATTATCTGCGCCTGCGCCAGAAAAGGCTGTATAGAGCATTTCAAATTCCAGCCTTGCCTGTCTAAACTTAGCGGCTAATTCTGGATATCTTTCCTCCAGTATAGCAAGAGGAGATCTCTTCTTTAAATGTTCATAATTAGCCGTATAAAAATCTTTTCTTGCTGCCCCATAATTCTCGTGGTCTATAAGAGGTTCTTTTTTGCCAAGCCATGTTAAATTTTTATTATTGCGCTTCAGACTATCTGTTGGATCGGATAAAGCCATCGAAAGAGCAATGTCATCGTACTCTATCATATCTCGGAAAGCCATGATCATCTTTTGGAAATTAGAATCCACCTGCGACATAAGATGACCTACTACAAACTTGAAACCATTGTAATTAGGCTCACTATGGCTTGCGGATATCAAAAATCCAAAGATGCTGCCATATATCTTTGAGGCACGCGTAAGAGAAGGCATACCTGACACGTTTTCGAATAAATCTACTTTTATCCCGGCATCTAAAAGATCAGCTGCTAGTACCTGCGCCAAGTATTTTCCATTCAAACGGCTATCATATGAAAAAGTAACGCTATTGTTGCGTAAGTTTCTTTTGAACTCCTCCGGTAATGCTATTGCGACATCTGGTATATTTTCAATACTGATCTGGCCTGCAGCTTGTGTCCTTTTAAATAATTGACTATATTGCATTAAATCTTTTAGACTTACCTCATTCGCATCAGGGTTTGCTTCTATATAAGAACGCAGACTGCTTATTATATGTTTAACTGTTGCTGTCTGCTGCAACAAGGTAATAGCGTTCATAAGATTTGGCCCACCTAAAACCGGAGCATGGGAGTCTTGGGCAAATTCTTCTAACTCAAGTAACAGTACAGCTGCAAAACTGCTATTTACTGCCTGATTTCTTATACCTGCTGTGCCGAATTGCCTCCAACCATTGCCAAAGGCAAAGATCAGGTCATCGCTTCTACCTTCAAGCATGCCTCGAACAATACCCTGTTTTATATAACGCGGCATATTCTTTTCAGACAACCACTCATCTATATACTTATCCGCTTCTTTTATTTTGCTATTTTCTGACTCTTTAATAGCTCCTGCCCTAATCTTATCTCTAATAAATTCTGCCCTAATATCCTTGGCTTTCCGGACAAGAGCATTAAACGCATCCGCATTCTCATTATCCAGATAGGCGTTGGCTGCATCTCGTGCCAGGATAGATTTTGCAATCATCATCTTATTATATATTTCCCGCTGGCTTCCGCCTAAGCCAGATAAATAATTAAATCTTTTACTGAAAGATATAAGACTCGCTTGTAATTCATTAAAATTTCTAGCATCCGCTAAGCCAATAATCCCGTATAAATCACTTTTGGCGTTTCTTAATTCTTCATTCGTGATATCGCCATCGTTAATTTCGTTAAGTATTTCGCTTGCTGTTTTCTTCCCAGAAACAATATTAGCCACTAATTTCCTAGGAATTAACCCTTCATTCGACGCCAGAGTAGAGTTTGTTTCTGGAACTGAGGTTGTTATCCTGTCCGATAGTGGCTTGGAACTTTTATCAAAAGCCAGGGGAACCCTTAAGCAGGAAAGTTTTGCTTTGGTATGGCTTGGGGCAGCGTAGATAGTGTTAGTAAAAAGGAATGCTATGGCGAGCAGGATGGAAATAATTTTTCTATACACAAGCGCTCCTTTGTCTAAAAAGCCTGCCATTGCGAAAAGTCCGCCACCGAAGGTGGCGGACTCGCTCGAACAATAATATTGGTATACAATTCAAATTATATGCCTGATGCAGTTCGTTCTATAGCTTCTTTGTAGTCATCGAGACTGGACAGTTGTCTAGTAATGTCTGCCTTAGTGTCAATCTTTTCCGCGACTGATAATTTTGCGCCTGACATATACTGAAGGCCTGCGCCTCCCATAGTTGACATCATATCAAATATTTCATCTGGATCTATATTATTACGTATGAGATAAGCAGTATCTTCAGCTACGCCGTCTCCGCCAAAGCCATTGACGCTGACTTTTTTATCCTGTCTTTTTTTCTCTACAACCATTGAGTTAACAACGTCATTGCTTCTATTAAAGAGATCATCCCCGTTAGGCAATGTTCCAAGCCCCATTGTGCCATTTTTGATAATAGTCCCGGCATTTTCAAGAGCAGGGCCTAGCTGCTTTTTTATATCGTCCGGATCTGCGTCAAGCACGGTCCATCCAGGTTCTATATCTTTTACGAAGACAGATTTGTGTTCATAGGAAGTAATGGTGCCTTTTTTTAATTCTTTTGCAAATTTGTCGTCATCCATCCCGTCAGGAAGTTTCGCAACAATTACTTTCTCTGGTATAATAAGCTGTATAGGTTTATTAGGTCTACTTTCTGCCTTTTGTCGTATCCTGTTGGCAACTTCGTCGTTATTAATAAAGGGTAATATCAGCTTGCCGCCGACAACTATTTTATCTGCTATCCCTCCTTCTACTAAGGTCTCCATAAAACGTATTTTGTCTTCCCCTTTTGCGCCTCCCATTATAAGAACTACGTCTCTTGTGGGATTTTCCATAAGATTACGTATGACGGATAACTCTTTAACACCTAACAAGCCCATGACATAAGGAACGTTTGCTATCTCACCTACCAGTCCTCTTGAAGCCTGTTCGCCTCGGTGATACGCTCCTGCCGCTGCATTTACAATAATATCGGGCCTTACGGTATCCAAAATCTTCTGGGCATGCTGACGTATAGCTTCTTTATCTTTAGTTCCATCGCCCTCATCTTTATAGAACCTTGTATTTTCTAACATAACTACTGAACCATCTCTTCTATCATCAAGGTATTGCGCTGTCTTCTGGCCTATGCTGTCGTTTATAAACCCAACTTGCTCGTCTCTGCCTAATACGCCTTCCTTATGCAGATTTTCTGTAATAAGTTCTGCTACGCGTTCGAGGCTAAAAGATGGATCTGGTTCGCCATCTTCTCGGTCGTTTCTAAAATCCTTGGTGCTGCCGTTGTGAGACATTATGTCTACCTGTTTTGCACCTGCCCTTAAAAGATTGGCTATATCTCCAGTCGCGTTTCTTACCCTATTAAGTTCTTCTGGTTTCAGCTTTACATCGGTTTTTCCCACATTGGCATCTATAAGAAGAAGGACTCTTTTGCCTACTATGAAGTCTTTTTTAATGTCTGTAATGTCTGCCTTGCTGGAATAATTAACAATGGCAGTGATGTGTTTGGGCTCGGACAGCTTCTCAGGCTGGTCCGCGGCAAGCTTTTGCATATCTTTAGGCTTACTAAAAAGAGCTGCATTTATATCTACAATGTCCTGCGTGGTAAGTTCATCAAATCCTCTTTCATCTAAGCCAAGTTTAAACTTTATACTACCTGGTAATTTATCGATATCTTTAGACTTTATATGCGCTGGGAATATAATCTTTTCCCCTGGCCCTGGAGGAGTGGTTAGGCCTAATATCCTTAACTGATACAATTCACGCTGGATTACGTCTTCTGGGAAAGCTTTTCTTCTTTTATAAAACTCAGCTAATGAAATACCTCTATAAGCCAGATTAGCTCCTATTTCTTCAGCTAATAGCGCAATATCTTTCAGCGTTTTCAAAGCAGAAATCTCGCTTATCCCGTGATTAGACGCAAGCGATACAGCGTCTTTTATTCTATCGGCGCTCGACCTTTGTTCTCCCTGCTGCATATCGCGATCAGAAGCCAGGGGGACCCTTAAATTTCTGGAAACCTTATCAGTTGGCTTAGACAGGTCAAGCTGATTTATAAGTTCTTCTATGGGCCTGCGCTTTCCTGATAATAGGAAGTGGTAGTTTTCTTCATCTATCTCTGTCTTTGAAAACGGAGAGATTACTATATAGGAATAGCCTTTATCTTTTAAGAGCCGCGTTAACCCTTTAGTGTGGAAACCTCCCGATATTAAGGCGCTTACCTTTATATTGCGCTTCTCTATCTCAGAAACAGAATTATTGAACATTACGAGATCGCGTGACTTCGCAGTTTTATAAAAATCTTCCAGTTCCTGTAAATGAGAATCTACCAGATCAGGTTTAAAATCCACAAAACTGGAAATATTATACTTTTTAATGGCTGGTTTTAAGAAGCCTTCAAAGTAACCTGTTTTATGAGAGCCCCTGTTCTCTAAATAATAATCCAGCTCTTCATTTGATACCTTTAGATTAAAGAAGCCTTCTAAGAATTTTATGTTGCGCAGGTTTTGCGTAAGGGCCTTTTCTTCATCATTTCTGGCAAGCCTTTGTTTTATTTCATAGGTCAATTCGCCCATCTCAATAAAAAGCTTGGTGGAATCTAAAGAGTTGACCTTTGTGAGATAATCTACGAAATCCATCAGATTAGGATACTTGGATAACTGGCCTTTAAGGCGCCTATTGGCTAGATCTTTCAGATAGCTATAAAATGAAAAAGACGAGATTTTTTGATCTTTAAAAAGTCTCGCTTTAGCCATTAAGGTATCCATATCGCTGCGATTGGACTTACCTGTAATGGCTGATTGCAGATTTAAAAGCAGGCTCTGGGATTCCTGCATAATCTTTTGCTGGTCTATTTTAGACTCCTTACCCATGGTTTCATCTAAAAGCGCGATATTCTTATAGTTAGCCGTGGGGATATTTAATTTCTGGATGTAAATAGACAGGTGCTTTAGATAATCAACTGTTTCTATCTTTTGATTGTCATAGTCAAGTTCTTTCTGGTCTATCGCGAGAAGCTCTTTTGAATATATCTTAGGCTTTAATTCTTCCAGGGCCTTTTTAATCTGAGATATAAAAACCTGGCTATCAGGGTTGAATTTCATTATATTATTAAACTCAACGATGTTTTTAAAATAAATATCTTTATTTTCAATGCCCCATATGGGTAACTCCGGGTATTTTGTAATAGATAGGTATTCTTCTCCTGTAAGCTCGCCCGAATCTATAAAGAGCCTGGCGACTTTTTCCCTTACATCAACATCTGGAAAACCTGATACGCTGGACGTATCCACTATCCCGTCCGCGCCTTCTGAACATACCAGACCCATTTTATAGTCTTTAAGCAATATGTCTAATATCTTGGCTAAGTTAAGGCTTGCTTCCGGGTTAGTATGTAAATCCTGTATATGGACAACAAGTTTAGAGCGATCCTGGTCTGGGTTCTGGTATACCTCTACCACCTTTCCCAGCTCCTCGGGTATATGAATAAGAGATAAATCGGAAAGATGCGAAGAAAGGACCTTTCGGACTTCTTTTTTATTAAGTTCAGATCGGCTGGTATCTTCTCCGGTAAGAATGACTTTTTTCTTCTGGATTACTCCTTCATTCTTGTCGCTTAGTTTACGGTAGTCAACTTTTTTATTCTTGAATATAGACTTGGTTTCAGGCGCGGCATATGCGATATTAGTAGACATAAACGCAGCTAAAGTGAAGATTAATACGATTTTCTTCAACAGTTTAAAAGACATGAAATCCTCCTTTTGTTATATATTTGAAATACATTTTAAAAAGCTACATAAAAGTATACCATGTAAGCGTTTCCCTGTCAAGAAAATTCAAAGAATTTTCTTGATCCTGAGGATACGAGTGAATAACGAATATCCGAAGGATCTTTGGTTATATTGTCTATGAGGTTTTTATTATATTGGTTAATAACGATATGATTTTATCTTTTAGCTCTTCTTTTTTGACCTCTAAGATCTTATTAGCCTCTCGTATCTTTATCTCTACTATGCCCTTCTTGAGCCCTTTAGCTCCTATCACTATTGAAAAAGGTATGCCTACGAGTTCAGCGTCATTAAATTTAATGCCGGCGCTCTCGTCTCTATCATCCAGCAAGGCCTCTATGCCTGTCTTGCTTAATTCTTCGTAGATATTGTCCGCGGTTCTTTTAATATCTTCTTCCTTGTAATTTATAGGTATAACCAAGACCTGGAAAGGCGCTATCTCCAGAGGCCAGATTATGCCTTTTTCGTCATTATGCAGTTCTATGGCTGCTGCTATAATCCTGTTAACGCCTATTCCATAGCAGCCCATTACGTATGGTTTTAATTTCCCGTCTTCGTCAAGAAACTCTGCCTTCATGGCCTTTGAATACTTCAGGCCTAATTTAAAGACATGCCCCATCTCTATTGCATGCTCTATCTTTATGTTTTTATTACAGTTAGGGCATTTATCTTTATCGGTTATCATCCTTAAATCATCCCATTCGCTGATTTTAAAATCCCTGTCTATGTTTGTATTTATGTAATGCTTATCCTTTTTATTCGCTCCTGTAACAAAATTAACCATACCTTTAATATAGCTGTCAGCTATAATCCTCGCATCTTTCAAGCCCAAAGGCCCTGAAAACCCCTTAGGGCCGCCGGTTATTTTCTTAATAACGTCTTCATCTGCCATTTCTAATCTGGCGCATTTTAAATATTTCTTTATCTTTGTCTCGTTCGCCTCATGGCCGCCTCTTATTAAAACAGCTACAGCCTTTTCATCCGCTTTGTAAATAAGCGTCTTTACCATCTCTATAGGCTTGACCTTCAGCATTTGCCCAACCTTCTCTATAGTCGTCACCCCAGGCGTATCTACTTCCTGCAATGGCTTTAGCTTGTGGCTTGCGGCTTGCCTGCCCCGAGCGAAGTCGAGGGGTGGCTTGTGGCTAATCTCTGCCACTGCCATGCTCGCCGCATATCCGCACGAAACGCAATGCGCTAAAAGATCTTCTCCGCTTTCAGCAAGTACCATAAACTCGTGCGATACATCCCCGCCCATAACACCTGAATCAGCTTCTACTGGAATAGCTTTTAAGCCGCATCTCTTAAAAATAGCCTCATATGCCTCGTACATCTTCTTATAACTCTTGTCCAAACCTGCAGAGTCTCTGTCAAAGCTATACGCGTCTTTCATGATAAACTCGCGGCTGCGCACGACTCCAAACCTTGGCCTGACTTCATCCCTGAATTTTGTCTGGATCTGATATAGAGTTATTGGTAGCTGGCGGTAGGATTTTATATGATTACGCGCAAGATCTGTAATGACCTCTTCATGCGTAGGACCAAAGACCATTACTCTATTGTGCCTGTCCTTAAATTTAATAAGGTCTTCGCCAAGGTCCTTATATCTGCCAGACTCATGCCATAATTCCACTGGCTGCAGAGACGGTAAAAACAGCTCTATGGCGCCCTTCTTATCCATCTCCTCGCGTATTATTTTTTCTACCTTTTTAAGGGCACTGAGTCCAAGCGGCAGGTAAGTATAGGAACCCGAGGCAAGCTTCCTGATAAGCCCTGCCCTTATCATGAGACGATGGCTTACAGCCTCTGCCTCGCTAGGGACTTCTTTTAGGGTTGGAATGAAATACTCTGTCCAGCGCATAATTAGTTCATGGCTCCTAGCTCATAGCTCATGGATAATCATCCTATCAGCTATCAGCTTTGAGCTATAAGCTTCATCAGTTCTCTAATAACCTCTTTTTCTTTTACTCTCTTAACGATCTTCCCTTTTTTAAATAAAACGCCTGTGCCTTTACCAAACGCAATGCCTATATCTGCTTCCTTTGCCTCGCCAGGGCCATTGACTTCGCAGCCCATGATTGCTATTTTAGGCCACTTTGTTCGTGTAATGCGTAATGTGTAATGTGTAATGTAATCTTCTACTTGTTTAACTATCTTCTGCAAGTCCACCTGACAACGGCCACAGGTGGGGCACGAGATTATTTCAGGCCCGAAGCTTCTGAGACTTAACGCCTGTAAGATATTCTTAGCCGCTGTCACCTCTTCTACAGGGTCTCCTGTCAATGAAACCCTGATGGTGTCTCCGATCCCCTCTGAAAGTAATATACCTATGCCCAGAGAAGACTTAACAAGACCTGTTGCAAGAGGGCCGGCTGCTGTAACACCAAGGTGAAGCGGATATTTTGAGAGCCTTGAAAATTTCCTATACGCATCGATCGTAGTTAGCACATTTGATGCCTTTAATGAAACTATTATATCGTAAAACTCCATTCTCTCCAATATATTTATATAATCAATCACGGATTTTATCATGTTCTCAACCTGCAACCTGTGGCTTGTGGCTTGTGGCTTGTGGCTTATAACCTGTGACCTTATACTCCCTGAATTCACTCCTACTCTTATGGGAATCTTTCTCTTCTTCGCAGCCCTTGCTACTTCAATGACCTGCTCCTCTCTATGAATATTACCTGGGTTAAGCCTGATTTTATCCGCGCCATTCTCGATCGCAGCAATCGCCAAGCGATAATCAAAATGTATATCCGCAACAAGCGGAATTTTTATCTTTTTCTTTATCTTTTTTATGGCGCTTGCTGCCTGAAAATCCTTTACAGCCACCCTGATCAGCTCGCAGCCGGCAAGCTCCAGCTCTTTGATCTGCCTGACAGTAGCTGCAGCATCCCTCGTGTCCGTCTTTGTCATAGACTGGATGACAATCGGCGCGTTGCCGCCTATCTTCAAGTTCCCGATTCTGATCTGTCGTGTCATTTTCCTGCTTAATCCCCCTGAGGCGGGTTATTTTTGGAAGAGGCTGGCTATTTTTCCAAAAACGCCGAACCGCATAAAATCATTATAAAAAACAAACGCCATGAGGCATATCAAAATAATAAGCCCTGCCTGCGTTATGTTTTCCTGTAATTTATAGGAGAGGGGCTTTCTCTTTATCTTTTCTATAGCAAGAAACAGGATATGCCCTCCATCCAGGACAGGTATTGGCAGAAGATTGAATATAGCTAAAGACGCGCTTAATATTCCCATAAGATGCAACAGGTACACAAACCCCAATCTTGCCGCCTGGCCCGTAATATAAAATATCCCTATCGGGCCTGTGACCGACTCCTTAAAAGAAATAGCTCCTGTGAGACTAGCCCACAATGCCCTGTAAGTTACATACGTAAGGGTTAATAATTTTCGGGATCCCATATAAATAGACTTTAAAGGACCGTATTTAACATACATTATGTCTTCCGTGGGCATAATACCTATGAGACCAACCTTTTTCTTTGAACCAAAAACAGTCTTGACCTCTTCTGACTTAGGCCTGACCAGCAGGTCTATTAAACTGCCGTCCCTGTCAACGAGAAGCTCTAACTCAGGACTTTTATTGGTGTGAACCATGGCAGTGACTTCTTCCCAGTAATTTACGTCCTTGCCGTTTATCTTTAATATTTTATCTCCCTCTTTCAGGCCTGCTGCCTGACCAGGATAGCCAGGTAACACATTTCCGACTTTTGTAGTCATCGCCGGATAACCTATCGCAAATACGAAAGAGAATATCAGAAAGGCTAGAATATAATTCAGTAACGGGCCCGCGAATATTATCCTTGATCTTTCGCCCACAGATCTGGACATATATTCCCATTTTTCACCCTTAGTCTGTTCCTCCGTGGTCTCGCCCGCAAGCTTCACGTATCCTCCCAGGGGCACAGCTGATATAAGATACCTTGTGCCTCCCCTTGTAATTCCTAATAGCTCAGGCCCGAAACCTATGGAAAATTTTTCCACACGCACGCCTATTCTTTTGGCAATGATGAAATGTCCGAACTCATGCACGATCACCAAAACACTGAGAACAAGTATAAAACTAATCGCTGATAGCACTTAATATCTCCCTTGTTTTTGCCCTGACCCAATTGTCAATATCCAGAATCTCGTCTAGACCGGGCTGTTTTATCCCTCTATGTAAACCTAAAATTTTTTCTATCACCTTTGGTATATCTGTAAATTTTATCCTGCCTTTTAAAAATACTTTGACAGCTTCTTCGTTTGACGCGTTTAAAACGCAGGGGTATGTCTTCCCTTTCCTCGCCGCTTCATACGCTATCTCTAAACATGGAAATCTCTTAAAATCCGGGATCTGGAAATTCAACACCCTGGCCCTGGAAAAATCAAGCCTTTTTACCGGAGACGATAATCTCGATGGATAAGTAAGCGCGTATTGAATAGGCACTCTCATATCACAAGCGCCCAGTTGAGCGAGCATAGCTCCATCCATAAATTCTACCATCGAATGGACCACAGCTTCTGGATGAATCAAGACTTTAATATCATCGATCGCTGCGCCAAAAAGATGATGCGCCTCAATGACCTCCAGGCCTTTATTCATCATAGTAGCGGAATCAACAGAAATCTTTTTACCCATTTTCCATCTTGGATGATTCACTGCTTGGCGCGGCGTTATATCCTTAAGCCCTTCCATAGGAGTCCTCAAAAACGGTCCGCCAGAACCCGTTAAATAGATATTTTTTATCTGTGACTCACGGCCAGGCCTGGACTCTATGCATTGAAATACAGCGCTATGTTCGCTGTCTACAGGGAGGATCTTTACCTTTTTTCGCCTTGCTTTCTCCATAACAATATCGCCAGCCATTACCAGCGCCTCTTTATTAGCAAGGGCGATCTTTCTCGCGTAGTCCATGCCTGTCAATACTGGTTTAAGCGCGACGGAGCCCACTATGCCGACTACAAGGATATCGATGCCGACACTTCTCAGCATCAGACACAGGCCTTCTTCTCCTTCATACACCTTGATTTTTCTGGAACCAAAAAGCCTTTTAAATTCAACGGCCTTCTTTCTATCAATAATACTCACGGCCCTGGGCCTGAATATCCTTACTTGTTCAGATAAGAGTTTTATATTTGAACAGGCGGAAAGCGCGCTTACAGAAAACTCATCCTTAAGCCTGAAAATAACATCCAGTGCGCTCGTTCCTATTGAGCCTGTTGAACCTAAAACAGCGACTTTCTGCATATGCGTTGGTAATGGTTAGACTATATAATGATCGTCAAATAAATATAAAAAATAGGCGCCGCGAAAAGCACGCTGTCAATTACATCCAGCAGACCTCCAAGGCCTGGTAAAAACGGGCTTGAGTCTTTCACCTGGTAATCGCGTTTGACAAGGCTTTCAGCAAGATCGCCAAACTGGGCAAAGATACCTATTAATACACCGGCCATAAAAATAGCGCTGAAAGACATCCAACCTAAGTAGACCTTGCTTATACAAGCGAAAAACAGACTGAACAGAAATCCTCCGGCCGCTCCCTCTATGGATTTCTTAGGACTTATCTTCGGGAGCAACCTGTGTCTGCCGAATCTGGTTCCTACTAAATAAGCGCCGACATCTCCAGCCTTTGTAACGAGCAAAAGAAATACTACCAGCTTGTGGCCGTCTGCCAGAAATCTTATCTTCACCAGAAAGGTGAAAAACCAGCCTACATAAAATACGCCGAATAGCACAAGCGCGATCAACGCGATAGAATTCTGATTTTCCTTCCTTGTGAACTGTATAATAAAAAGCGCGATAAAGGTTATGATGAAAAACAACGCCTCCCACATACCGCCCGTTGGCCTGTAAAAATAAGTAATATACGGCAGTATCGCTCCGGAGAAGATGCCTAGATATACAAAACTCCTGGGAAATTTGTCCTTTGAATTTAATCTGAAGAATTCGTAAAGCCCGAAACCAATAAACACTGAAGACACTATACTAAAAAACCATATAGGCAGGATAAATATGGTGATGACGATGACGGATATTAGGATTATGGAAGTAACGGAACGTTTTAACATATTGATAGCCTTTAGCTCATGGTTCATAGCTCATAGTTTTAAGGTCTTAACCTATGAGCCAGGAGCTATGAGCTAAACCCTTATTTTCCAAACCTTCTCTCTCGTTTACTGTATTCCTCGATCGCCTTTTCCAGATCTGGCTCACGGAAATCAGGCCAGAATTTTGACGTGACATATATCTCCGAGTAGGATATCTGCCATAACAAAAAATTTGAGACACGCATCTCTCCGCTTGTGCGTATCAAAAGGTCAGGATCCGGAGATTCATTTGTGTATAAATACTTTGAAAAAAGCCTTTCGTCTATCTGCTCGGGCTGCAGTCGGCCATTCTTTACTTCTTTTGATAACATACGCGCGGCGTTTAATATTTCCTGCCTCGAGCCATAACTCAGCGCTATATTAAGATTCAATGTGCCGTACCCTGCTGTCTCAGCTTCTGTCTCTTCTATTTTTTTTCTTATCCTCGCGTCCAGTCTATCCCTGTCCCCGATTATTCTTAACCTGACTCCATTATCATGGAACAGCTTGATCTCGTTATCTAAAAAATTCTCCAACAATCTAAAAAGACCTTTTATCTCTCTCTTGGGACGTAACCAATTCTCTGTGGAAAAGGCATATAGCGTAAGATATTCTACTTTGAATTTTATGCAGGATGTTACAATGTTTTTTACAGAGTCGACCCCCTTCTTATGACCCATTATCCTTGGGAGGCCTCTTTTCTTGGCCCATCTCCCGTTGCCGTCCATTATTATAGCGATATGTCTGGGAGTTTTCATATTTAATTGAGGCCTTAAGGCCGAAGGGCCTCATATAAATTAAAAACGCGAATGTATCTGACCGAGAAACTAACATTCGCGTTTTCAGTTAATACCATATAAAGATTTATATCTACTCAGCAGCGGAAGTTGCTTCTTCGAGATCAGATGTGGGCTGAAGCGCATTTATAGCCGTGTTGAGTCTCGTCTCAAGGTCATTTTTCTCCGACACCAGAGCATTGATCTGCCGATTTGCCTGATCAACCTGCTGATTCGCCTGATTAACCTGCTGCATGGCCATGTTTAGAGAATTCTGGAGATCTATTGCCATGCCTGCCTGTTTATTGGCCTCTGCCAGCTGCGTCTCAAGATCCAGGATCTTAGTATTGAACTTTTCCTTCCCGGAATTTATCCGTGATTTAACCGCTTCTGTGTTTCGAGCCATAGCTACGCATATTATGCCCAATACTACTACAGCTGCTATCAAAGCTATTTTCACCTTATCCATACCCTACCCCTCCTCACTGTTATTTCTTGTACTTCATAATCTTTCTCTGTATTTCCATCTTTTTTTCAACTAATTTATCCATGTCCGCCTGGATCTTTGCTATATCCTTGGGAAGTATTACTATCTCAACACGCCTGTTCTGTCTGCGGCCTTCAGGTTTATCGTTTGAAACAACAGGCCTGTACTCGCCATACCCTGTAGCGGCAACCCTTTTCGGGCTGATGCTTTTCTCGTCGACAATATAGTGAAGGACGCTTATCGCCCTAGCGGTTGAAAGCTCCCAGTTAGATTTCCATCCGGAGTATTTTATAGGTTCGTTATCTGTATGGCCTTCTATCCCTACGTCCCTGTCACCCACATCTTTGCTGAGCACATTGGTTATCTTGTCTAAAATACCATACGCTTCCTTTTTTATATCAGCCTTCCCCGAATCAAAAAGCACCTCTGCCAGAAATATAATCGCCAAACCTTTTTCCGCCATCTCAAGACGCACGTCCTTATCGCCTATCTCTTTTGACAATCTGCCTTCAAGCAGCTTTTTTGTCTTTTCAAGTTCCGATACTTCATTATCCTTTTCCATCTGCAACTTGGCCAGCTGGGCATTTAGCGCGTCGATCTCTTTATTGAGATAATTTATTTTTTCTATATCGCTGCGCCTGCCTTTCTGGAATTTAACAGAACACCCGGAAGTCACAAGACTCAAACAGGTTACACCTAAAACCATATAAAAAAATAATTTTTTGGGCATCATATAGACCCTCCCTTTTTTTAATTAATATAATACTACCGGGCTATAAAGTCAAGCTATTTAAACAGGCTATTCCTTATTATAAACGATGCGAAAACAATCGATACCATTGACATTAACTTTATCAATATATTCAAGGAAGGCCCTGAGGTATCCTTAAAAGGATCCCCTACAGTATCACCGACAACAGCGGCCTTGTGACAGGCAGAACCTTTACCGCCTTCATGTCCTCTCTCTATATATTTTTTAGCGTTGTCCCATGCGCCGCCTGAATTTGCCATCATAATCGCCAGAACAAAACCTGTAATAAGCGCGCCCACTAAAAGGCCTACCTGTGCCTCTATGCCCATTAAAAGCCCCACGACAATCGGCGCGAGTATGGCCAGGAGCGAAGGTACGATCATTTCTTTTTGCGCGCTTTTTGTGACTATACTGACACAATTAGCGTAATCTGGTTTTTCCCTGCCTTCCATTAAACCTTTTATTTCCCTGAACTGTCTTCTGACCTCCATGACGACTCCAGAGGCTGCCCTTCCTACAGCGCTCAGGGTAAGGGAGCAAAAAGCAAACGGAAGCATCCCTCCTATAAAAAGTCCGGCAAGGAGTCTTGGGTTCATCAAGTCTGTATTCAGGGATTTACCTAAAATGTGTATCTGGTCCCTGTACGCGGCTATCAAGGCCAGCGCAGAGAGCGCGGCTGAGCCTATGGCAAATCCTTTACCTGTTGCCGCAGTAGTGTTTCCAAGCGCGTCAAGCGCGTCTGTGCGCTGACGTACTTCTGGCGGCTGATGAGACATTTCCGCGTTGCCCCCCGCGTTATCCGCAACAGGGCCATAGGCGTCTGTGGCAAGGGTGATACCAAGGGTGCTCAACATACCCACAGCAGCTATGCCCACGCCGTAAAGCCCCAGGTTGAAATCCCTGGCCCCGCCTGAAAAATAAAAACTCGCGAGGATTGCCATGGCCACTGCCACTACAGGTACTATGGTGGAAAGCATTCCCACTGACAACCCGCTTATAATAACAGTGGCAGGGCCTGTATTCGCAGAGTGCGCCACTGCGCGTGTCGGTCTGTATTTATCCGATGTAAAATATTCCGTTGAAAATCCCATTATAATACCTGCTGCCAGACCTGAGATAACAGCCCAGTAAACACCTATAAAATCAGGACCAAGGACTCCCCTGATGACAAAATACGATGCTATAGCTATAAGCCCTGCGCTTACAAATATCCCTTTTCTAAGTGCCATGAGGAGCGCATGCTGATCAGCCTTTTCGCCAGACCGCACAAAAAGTGTTCCTATGAGACTTGCCAAAACTCCTACAGCAGCCATTACCATTGGTATTGTTATGCTATCAAGACTCTTGCCGTACTTGACAAAGGCCGCGGCTCCCAACGCCATTGTAGCAACAATAGACCCTACATAGGATTCATATAAATCCGCGCCCATGCCCGCGACATCTCCGACATTATCGCCGACATTGTCAGCGATAACAGCGGGATTTCTGGGGTCATCTTCCGGGATGCCTGCCTCTATCTTCCCGACTAGATCAGCCCCTACATCAGCGGCCTTTGTAAATATACCCCCGCCTACCCTTGCAAAAAGCGCCATTGAGCTTGCGCCCATGCCAAAGTTCAGCATCGTGCTTGTTATATTTTGTATCCTTATTGCCTCTTCAAGACCGCGGTAATACCAGTTAAGAAAATAATACCATATGCTCAGGTCCAAGAGACCGAGGCCTACGACCATAAGCCCCATTACCGCTCCGCTTGAGAACGCTACCTGAAGCGCGCTGTTAAGGCTGGTCTTTGCGGCTGAGGCTGTCCTTGAGCTGGCGCGCGTCGCGACGCTCATACCTATGAAACCGCAGAGTCCTGAAAAAAATCCGCCTGTCAAAAAGGCAAACGGCACGAATACTATAAGGTAACCCCTGAGGTACAACAAAAATAATGCGGAAAATACCACTGCGAAAAATATGCCGACAATAGCATACTGTCTCTTGATATAGGCGTAAGCCCCTTCCCTCACCCATGCGGCGATCTCCCTCATCTCGCTGGTACCTTCGTCTTGTCGCATTATCTTCCAGATAAGAAAAATAGAAAAGGCTATAGCTACCACAGATCCCACGGGTGCCAAAAACAGCATGTAAAAATCTCCTTTCTAAAAGTTATCTGATGTTATCTGAGGGTATCTAATGTTGTCTGAGGTCGCTTTTTGCAACTTCTAAAAACCTCTGATAACTTCTAATAACCTCATATAACCTATATTCTAAATGCCTGTTTTCTTTTTGACCCAACCGAAACCATGCCTATCTTCACGCCCAGAAGCTTTGACATGCGCTCCAGATACGCTTTCGCGTTCTTCGGCAATTCCTTGAAACTCCTTATTGCCGTAGTGTCCCGCATCCATCCTTTATATTCCTCGTAAATCAAAGTACAATTTTCCAGCACAACCAGATCTGCTGGAAAATCATTGTAGATCTTACCTTTATATTTATAACCTGTGCATATCTTTATTTTTTCCATCTCGTCCAGCACATCGAGCTTCGTAACTACTATTTCGCTCAGGCCGTTTACATTCACGGCATGCCTGACTATGACCGCGTCAAACCATCCGCATCTCCTGGGTCTTCCGGTAGTGGCGCCGAACTCTTTACCCTTACTCCTTATCTTCTCCATCAGGTCTTTTTTAAATTCTGTTGGAAAAGGCCCCTCTCCTACCCGCGTGGTATATGCCTTCACAACCCCTATTACCTTGTCTATCTTTGTGGGGCCTACGCCTGTGCCTGTAAGCGCTCCCCCGGCGGTAGAGCTGGATGATGTAACATACGGATATGTGCCATGGTCTATATCCAGGAGAGTCCCTTGCGCGCCTTCAAATAAGATGCGTTTATTTTTTAAAATAGCCTTGTTCAGAAATAAAGATACATTGGTAAAGTATTTTTGAATCTTTCGTCCATAATCTATGTATGCATCATAGATCTCGTCAAAGTCAAATTCACGCGACCCCTCTAAATTTGCCTTTAATTTTTTTCTTAACAGCTCCTTATTCACCAGGTCAGCCATGCGTATACCGCAACGCGCCATCTTGTCAACATAGCAAGGTCCAATGCCCCGGCCCGTGGTACCTATCTGCGCGCCGCGCCTTTTATCTATTACCTTATGATAAGGAAATATTACGTGAGCGGATTCGCTCACCAGGAGATTGCCGTCAACCTCGATACCTTTTTCCCTGAGCATTGAAATTTCTTTCAGAAGCGCTTCAGGGTCAACGACCAGGCCATTTCCAATGATGCACATCTTGCCTTTGTGCAGGATACCTGACGGGATAAGGTGCAATATAAATTCCTTGTCTCCTATAACAACAGTATGACCCGCGTTATTCCCGCCCTGATACCTGACAATGATATCAGCATCAGCGGATAGTATATCGATTATCTTCCCTTTTCCCTCGTCACCCCATTGCGCTCCGACAACAATCGTGCATGGCATAAAAACTCCTCTTCATGATTGGTGCCACGCACTGGTGCGTGGCACCACCGCATGAATGACTATGGTGTCATCGTGAATATTTTCCTTGCTATTTCCGGATGTTTTGCTATAAATCGCAGCTCGTCGTGGGTAAGTGGCTGCTGCGTGTGCACATTGGCATACCTTACCAGCTCCAATATCTTAGTCGCCTCTTTGTCATCCTTGAATTTAACCTCTAACTTTTCATACACATTTCTGAAACCTTTTATGCCGCTGTATTCTCCGGCAGTGATCTGCCTCCCGGTCTCGATAATATCCGGCTCGCCCCTTCCGAGTTCTTCAAAATCATAGAGTTCATAATTACGTCTGTCTTTTAAGGCGCCGTCCGCGTGAATACCTGACTCATGCGCAAAGGCATTAGCTCCGACTCCTGGTTGATTTATAGGTATAGGCACACGAAAGGCGTATGAACCATATTTTGCTATTTTCCATGCATGGTCCAGCTTGACTCTCTCATCAAGGTGATACTTGCCCTTCATGCCGCTTGAATACTTAATCGCCAGTATGACTGATACCAGGTCAGCGTTACCAGCCCTTTCGCCCATGCCGTTTACAGTAGTATTGATGTACGCGTCGCAGCCCGCGTCAACAGCTGCCCTGGCGCCCGCAATAGAACACGCGACAACCATACCCAGGTCATTATGACAGTGGAGTTCGATGGGAAGCTTTACTTCGCTTGCAAGCGTCTTTACCCTTTTGTAAATAGTGAACGGGTCATCATATCCAAGTGTATCGCAATACCTGATCCTGTCAGCGCCATGGTCTTTTGCCGCCTTTGCGAATTTCAAGAGAAACGCCATATCTGTTCTGGATGCGTCTTCAGCGTTCACGCCTACTATTTTCATTTTCTTCGTTCTCGCGTAATCCAAGGCCTTTGTCATGCTCAGTAATACATCGTCCCTGGTCTTGCGGCCCTGAAATTTACCGCGCGTCATCTGCTCTGATGTGGAAATAGAGATGTTGAGATTTTCCACATCTGTCAATTCAATAGCCTTTTTCACGTCTTCCTTGATAGCCCTGATCCATCCGTTCAATGCTATGGGCTTTAAGAACTCCTTGCGGGCCAGCTCGAGGTTGGCATTCAAGTAATTTGTCTCGTGGCGCGTCGCTGGAAAACCAAACTCGCTGCCAAAGACCCCCATGTCATTGAGCATGACATTTATCATGGTCTTCTGGAGCTTGGCAAGCCCCAGTCTGGAGGTTTGCACCCCATCCCTGTTGGTGACGTCGATGATATAGATTTTATTTTTTTTCATATAAGAGTCCTCATCGTTTTAAATCCGAAATCCGAATATCGAAATCCGAAACAAATCATAAATTCAAAACTTGAAACATACTGCCTTAGGATTTAGAATTTCTAATTTTCAATTTGTTTCGAATTTCGGGTTTCGAGCTTCGGATTTTATAATTTTATCAGCTTCACATCCAATATATTCTTTTCTTTCCTTAGTTCATCAAGCGTCTTTTCAGGCACTGCGCTGTCCACATTGAGAACAGACAGGGTCTTGCCGCCTGGCTTTTCGCGGCCAAACGTCATGGCGGCAATGTTGATATTGTTTTTTCCAAGCAAAGTGCCGATCTTACCTATTATGCCAGGCACGTCAATATTGTGCGCGACAAGCATATAGCCTGACGGTATCGCATCAACGTGAAACTGCCCGACCTTGACTATCCTCGCGTCAGTTTTTGTAAACAATGTCCCTTCAACAGATATAGAACCTTTGTCTGTTTTTACTGTAACAGTAATAAGATTCGCGTACTCCTCGAGTTCTGTCGACTTGGACTCTTCTACTTTTATGCCTCTTTCTTTTGCCACTATAAGAGAATTCACATAATTCACGGTCTCCTGCAGGACAGGCATCAGGGCGCCTTTTACAACCGCGACTGTCAGCGGCGATAAAACGTACTTGACTATATCCCCTGAATAATTTATGTCGATCTGTTTGATCCTGCCCCCGGCTATTTGCGCGGCCATTGAACCCATTTTCTCGCTTATGGCTACGTAGGGCTGCAGTACCTGATACAGCTCCGAGTCTATACATGGGACATTCACGGCATTTCTGATACCGCGGCCTAATAAGGCGTCCCTGGCGCTATTTGCTATATCAATGGCTACATTGACCTGGGCCTCTTCTGTGGACGCGCCCAGATGCGGGGTAAGTATTATATTTTCGCATTGTAAAAGCGGGCTGCCTTTTGGCGGTTCTTTTTCATAGACATCCAATGCCGCGCCTGCCACTATCCCGCTTTTGATTCCTTCTATAAGAGCTGCCTCATCAACAATGCCGCCTCTTGCGCAATTTACTATACGCACGCCTTTTTTCATAGCCTTTATTGCCTTTTTGCCGATTATATGCCTTGTCTCTTCTGTCATTGGCGTATGAGTAGTAATGTAGTCTGACCTCTTAAATACATCGCTCAGCTCAACAGACTCTACCCCTGATTCCTTTGCCTTTTCAAGAGAAAGAAACGGGTCATAGGCTAGGACCTTCATGCCAAAGACATTGGCCCGTTTGGCAACCTCGCTCCCGATCCTGCCCAGGCCTATGATACCGAGGGTTTTACCATATAATTCCACGCCCATGAATTTTTTTCTCTCCCATTCGCCTTTCTTTGTAGACGCGTCTGCTTCAGGGATATTTCTTGAAAGGGCTAAAATCAAAGACATGGTATGCTCTGCGGTAGAAATAGTATTGCCTCCAGGGGTATTCATTACAATAATACCCTGCTTTGAAGCAGCCTTAAGATCCACGTTATCCAGGCCGACTCCTGCGCGGCCTATGATCTTCAGCTTGTCACCAGCCTCAATTATCTCCTTTGTCGCCTTTGTGCCGCTTCTGACCAAAAGACAGTCATAATCCTTGATGATCTTTTTCAATTCCCCTGGTGAAAGCTTGAGCTTCACGTCCACCTGAAACTCTTTTACTTTTTTCAGTATCTCAATACCTTCTTCTGACAGAGAATCGCTAACGAGTATCTTGAACATGGTGATCTCCTTCTTAAATCTATTCTGTGTGGGGACGTCTTACCACGCTGTAACTATCTGACAATACAAAAGTTATGACCCTTATAGTTCCAGCATTTTTAATAACCTATTTCTTGCTGCATATGGAATCATAAGAGCTGTTACTTGTTGCAATATAAGAAGTTATAGCCTTGTAAGACGTCCCCTTTTGACTGTAACCTCGGATAACTTCAGATAACTTAAACTAAATTCTTCTCTAGCGTTTTTATCCCAACGCCCTTTTCAAAATTATATCCCAATTCCAGGAGAACTGTTTCCAGGGTCTCAAACCCTTTTTTCAAATCATCCGCTGTTATATACCCCATTGTGGCTATCCTGAAGATCTTTCCCTTCAGCTGGGCCTGGCCGCCTGCTATTGCCACTCCGTATTTGTCACGCATGGTCTTTACAAGCTTTCCTCCATCAACGCCTTCAGGCACCCTGACAGCGGTAACTGCCTCTGAATACGCGTCAGGCGCGAAAAGTTCAAGGCCAAGCGCTTTCACCGCTTCCCGCACTGCCTTGCTGTTTTTCCTGTGGCGGTTGATCAAATTCTCGATACCTTCTTCTTTTATTAATTTCAATGCCTCTCTCAGGCCTATAACAAGATTTACAGCCGGCGTGTAAGGCGTATCGTTTTTCTCAACTGATTTTTTATAGGCCTTGAGATTAAAATAAAATTTTGGCAATGTAGATTTTTCTGCCAGTTTCCAGGCCTTTTCGCTCAGACTCACAAAGGCCAATCCAGGAGGTATCATGAGCCCCTTCTGCGAACCCGATACCACAACGTCTATCCCCCACTCGTCTGTTTTTAATGGAACCGCGCCAAGCGCGCTTATAGCGTCAACTACTAATACGGATTCGTAGTCCTTTGTAATCTCAGCTATTTTTTCTATATCGGTCGCTACGCCCGTAGAGGTCTCGCAAAGTGTCACATATACGCCCTTCACCTTTGACCCTTCCTTCTCAAGAATTTTCTTTATAGCCTGCGGGTCAAGGGCCTTGCCCCACTCCACATCCACAGGGATAAACTCTATGCCGTATGCCGCGCAAAGTTCTCCCCATCTTTCTCCAAATTTTCCGCCTCTTACGACTATGGCCTTATCCCCCGGCGAAAGAAGGCTAGCAACAACGCCTTCCATAGCGCCTGTGCCACTCGAAGACAATATAAGAACCGGGTTCTTTGTCTGGAATACATATTTTAGGTTTTCTTCCACTTCCTTGAGAATCTCTTGAAACTGCGGCGTCCTGTGGTGTATTATAGGCCTTGCCATTGCCTCGAGCGCCTCAAGCGGCACCGGAGTCGGCCCTGGAGTCAATAAATAATTCTTCATCCATACCCTTTCCCTTAACTTGACATTTCGAGTATTACTCGTTTTGTCAAGTTAAACGGTTATTTTGGTTTTTTAGTGCTTACTATTACCTCATCTATCACTCCGTATTCCTTTGCCTCATCTGCTGACATAAAATAATCCCTGTCAGTGTCTTTCTGGATCTTATCCAGCTTCTGTCCTGTGTGCTTTACTAGTATCTCATTGATCCTGTCTCGTATCTTTAAGATCTCTTTTGCCTGTATATTGATATCTGATGCCTGGCCTTGCACTCCTCCCCAGGGCTGATGGATCATTACCCTGGAATTAGGAAGGGCAAGGCGTTTACCTTTTGTGCCTGCTCCAAGGAGCACAGCTCCCATGCTCGTGGCCTGGCCCATGCAATAGGTGCAGATATCCGGTTTTACAAACTGCATGGTATCGTATATCGCAAGCCCAGCTGTCACCATGCCTCCCGGAGTATTTATATATATATTGATATCCCTCTCAGGGTCTTCTGTCTGTAAAAATAGCATCTGGGCGATGACAAGATTCGCGACAACATCATCTATGGCGGAACCTATAAATATGATCCTGTCTTTTAATAACCTTGAGTAAATATCATACGCCCGCTCGCCTCGATCTGACTGTTCAATGACCATAGGGACCAACATCGCCAACCTCCTTTGTTTTTAAGTTATATGAAGTTAGCTGATGTTGTCAAAGGTTATCTGAAGTTGCAAAAGCAACCTCATGCAACCTTATATAACCTCAAATAACCTCAGA
This sequence comes from Candidatus Omnitrophota bacterium, assembly GCA_018901615.1. Lineage (GTDB taxonomy): Bacteria > Omnitrophota > Gorgyraeia > Gorgyraeales > Gorgyraeaceae > JAHIEN01. The sequence goes on from JAHIEN010000127.1 coordinate 29,459, forward strand.
TAACCTCAGATAACTTCATATAACTTCAGACAACCTCATTTAACCTCAGTCAATCTATATCAACCTATCTTTGCCTCTTTTAATAAAAACTCCATCACTTTCGCGTTACGCATATTTACAGCTATCTCATCCATCTTGTGGTTCTTCTCAAGGTAATCTTCTATCTCTTTTTTCGGTTTTTGATACTCTTCCGCCATATTTTCTATTTCCTTGTCAAGCTCTTCGCGCTTAATATATATCTTTTCTGTCTGGGCGATTTTATCAAGTATAAAAAACGCCTTTACCTGACGGACCGCCTGCTTTTTCGAATTTTCCTCTAACTCTTCCTTTTCTTTATCGCTGAGTTCAAACTTTTTATCAGGGGCTTGTTTTTTCTGCATGGCCTGTATGTAGGCTATACGGCTATTCGCGTCTTTTAATAATCTTTCTTTTTCTGAATCTACAAGAGAGTCTGGCAGCTCACAATTCATGCCTTCCACAAGCTGGCTTATGACCTGCATCTCCAGATCTGCCTGGCTTTCCTGCTCAAGCCTGTGTTGTAGATTTGACTTTACAGCTTCCTTCAGCTTATCTAGATTTTCCAGTCCCAGGTCTTTCGCGAACTCATCATCCAGTTCCGGCAATACCTTTTCCTCACTTCCCTCTTTAGGCGTCTTCTGGGCATACGCCTCTCTCAGAGTCTGGAGGCTCTTATGAACATCTTCTTCCTTCACCTCTGTTTTTTTCTTTTTCAGCTTAAGGCCTTTGTAATTCTTGAGAGAAAACTCGGGCCTTGTTTCAATACTGGCAGTATAGGAAAATCCTTCGTCAAGGTCAAGTTTTAAATCTGTTATGTCAGGGTATCCTATGGGGTCGAGTTTATGCTCTTCAATGATCTTACTGTAAGTTTCCGGCACCAGGTTTTTTATTACCTCTTCCCTGGCAGCTTTATTATAGTGCTTTTCCAATAGATCCCTGGGGGCAGTTCCTGGCCTGAAACCAGGCACATTCGCAACCTTTTTGATGCCTTCATAGACCTTATTAAACTCATCCTTAACCTTTTCAGGCGGAAGCTTTACCTCAACGACCTTTTTACAGTTTTTGAGTTTCTTTATGTTAGATTTCACGCTCAACCTTTTTTACATCTTGAATTTTTCGCCTAAATACAACTCTCTTGCCTTGGGATTGTTTATAAGTTCTTCTGCCACGCCTGATATGAGTATCCTTCCTTCTGCCATTATATACGAATAGTCTGTTATTTCAAGCGTTTCTCTTACGTTATGATCTGTAAGAAGTATCCCCAAACCTTTTCTCTTTAGATCAGATATTATCTCCTGGGCATCAGCAACCGCAATAGGATCTATACCGCTGAACGGCTCATCAAGCAATATAAACAATGGATTTGTCACTAGCGCCCTTGTTATCTCCAGGCGCCTTCGTTCCCCGCCGGAAAGCATATATGCCTTTTTCTTGGAGAGACGGGCTATATTTAATTCGTTTAACAGCTCTTCCAGTCTTTTTTTTCTGATAATGCGCGGAAGGTCCAGGGTCTCCAATATAGCCATTATGTTCTCTTCAACAGTGAGCTTTCTGAAAATAGAGGGCTCCTGAGAAAGATATCCTATCCCGTTTCGCGAGCGCCTGTGCATGGGCAGCCTTGTAATATCATTGCCGTCAAATATTATTCTTCCATCGTCAGGCTTTAGCATGCCAACCACCATATAAAAGGTGGTGGTCTTTCCTGCGCCATTAGGCCCGAGGAGCCCTATGACCTCGCCTCTTTTGATCTTCATATCAACGCCATCGACCACAGCCTTCCCATCATAAGATTTCCTGAGGTTTTCTATGGTTAATAAGTGCTCGCTATTGTTTAGCATTTTCATTCTGTATCACCAGCTTTGGCCTCTTAGGCAATATCACCCGGCCCTCATCGACAAGGTATATAGCCTTTTCGCTATATGTCACATTTTCTCCATTTACAATGCGCACATTCCCACGGGCTACCACGCATTTTATCCGTCTCGTTTCCGGATTAAAGTAAAGGTCTATACGATCCGCGAATAAGTTTCCCTCCCTGTCTTCAACCTCTACATTATTAAGAAATGCCGCGCGATTCTTTTTATAATTTATCTCCAAAGGCCCGTCACATGTTATTGTCGTTGTCTGTTGTTTATCAGCGGTCCCTAAATAGCTGGGGGCCATTGATGTTATATTAGCCGTTACATCTTTTTTTACCTCAGCTGACTTACCCTCCAGATCCACCTCTGCGCCCTTGCCCTTCACTTCAAAATCAGCCTTTTTTATAGTCACGTTCTCATCAGTAACTACATTCTTTGCCTTTGTATCCCAGTCGAGTGAATCTGTCCTCAGCGTCGTGCCATCTATTGTCTTTACCACTACATTATCTTCAAGGCGCACAGTACTTTCTTCCCTATCAAAACTCCCCTGCCCTGCCTTGAGTTTAAGCGTTACCTCTTCACCAAAAGCCAACGCGGAAATCTTATCTATTTTAACCCTGTCTCCTTCGATCTCCGCTGTCTTGCCATTTAATTTCCACTTCTTCGCCCCGTCGTCATCATACTGCACAAGAGAAAACCCCTCGATCTCCTGCTCGGCCTCTTTATTCTCTTGCGCAAAACACGGAGAGCAAATAGATAAACCTAATACCAAAAATAAAGATATCATCATAAGAATCACTTCCGTGTAGTTCCGCGATTATTTAAGGTCTCGTCTTCCACCTCTCGTGAAACCATACCCATTGCTCAGGAAACCGTCTTATATAACCCTCAATGACATTTGCGCAGATCTGCGTGTTTTCCAGCACATCTCTATCCCTGTCTCCAGTAGAGCTGAACTTAAGCGGCTCTTCTATGACAATCTCATGCCCTAAGCCATTTCGCACGATAAAGCCAGGAATTACAGGGACGCCTGTCAAAAGATTCAGGAGGGCTGGCCCGTTTGGCGTATACGCAGGCCTTGCAAAAAAATCCACAAACACGCCTGAAACACTATCCATGTCCTGGTCAGGCATTATGCCCACGAACTCATTATTCTTAAGAAGCTTAACGACATCCTTGGCTAAGGCGTCTCTGTACAGAATATTGACTCCGTGTTTTTTTCTTATACCGTCCAGGAAGTTTTCGAAATATTCCATCCTGACTCGCCTGGCTATGACATTCACCTTGTAGCCTTTTATAGCAAAATAATGCGCCAGGAGCTCCCAGTTTCCAAAGTGGGCTGAAAGAACTATGCCGCCCTTGCCCTGTTGGATAAGACGATCTATTATTTTCTGACCATCGCATCTCACATACCCATCAATATTATCTCTATTAAATTTAGAGAGAGATATCACCTCAACAAAATTCTTTCCCAGGTTTTCAA
>JAHIEN010000128.1 GCA_018901615.1 Candidatus Omnitrophota bacterium
ATAAGAAAGATACGCAGGGCTATATTGAAAAATTCTACAGTCCCCGTGGGCACTGTTCCTGTGTATCAGGCAGCGATAGAGGCGTGCGGCAAAAAAGGAAAGATCTCCCTGATGACAAAAGATGACATCCTGTCAGTATTAGAGGAGCAGGCTCAGGATGGCGTGGATTTTTTTACGGTCCACTGCGGCGTAACACAGGACATATTGAGCCGTCTGAGAAGAAAAAAAAGGCTTATAGAAATAGTCTCAAGGGGCGGCGCTTTTCTCGCGGAATGGATGATATTAAATAAAAAAGAAAACCCTTTTTACGAGTATTTTGATGACGTGGTCAAGATCGCGAAAAAATACGACATAACGCTCAGTCTTGGAGACGGAATGAGGCCAGGCACGATCGTAGACGCTACAGACAGGCCTCAGATCCAGGAGCTGATCATTCTCGGTGAGCTGGCGGAAAAGGCCAGAAAAAATAATGTCCAGGTGATCATTGAGGGGCCCGGGCACGTACCGATAGACCAGATAGAGTCGAATGTCCTGATACAAAAAAAGATCTGCAATAACGCGCCTTTTTATGTCCTGGGGCCTCTTGTGACAGACATCGCGCCAGGATACGATCATATAGTCGGGGCTATTGGAGGAGCAATAGCAGGCGCTTATGGAGCTGATTTTTTGTGCTATGTAACTCCATCCGAACATCTGAGGATACCTGACGAAAACGATGTTAAAGATGGCGTTATCGCCTCGAGGATAGCTGCTCACGCGGCTGATATAGCGAAACGAGTACCAGGCGCCATGGATAAGGATAGAAGGATGTCGACTTATCGCGCGCAGCGTGACTGGAAGGCGCAGATAAAAGAATCAATAGACCCCGCGAAGGCAGCCATGTATAGAAAATCAGCCATGCCAAAAAAAAGGGATGTGTGTACCATGTGCAGCGATTACTGTTCGATGAAAATAATGGAGCTCACCCGGACTTCCGCCAAAGGCGGAGCGGAATACTGAGCGGCCATGCCTATCCGCGCGGATTTCTAGCCGCGAATGTATAAAGAGGCGCTTTAGATGAAAAAGATACTAGTAATCGGTTCTGTAGCGCTTGATACCATAACTACCCCGACGGGTAGTTCCAAAGAAGTGCTCGGAGGCTCAGCGACTTATTTCTCCATAAGCGCCAGTTTTTTTACGCAGGTAAACCTGGTGGCCACTGTGGGTAGAGACTTCCCAGATAAACACCGGTCTCTTATAAGATCCTTTGGCGTAGACATTAAAGGCCTGGAAGCAAAAGAAGGCAGGACATTCAGGTGGGAAGGTTCTTACGTGGATGACCTGAACTGCGCAAAGACCATAGAGACGCAACTGAATGTATTTGCTGACTTCAGGCCAAAGATACCCGAGGGATACAAAAACAGCAGATTTATATTCCTGGCTAATATCGATCCTGATCTGCAGCTTTTTATACTGAAACAGTTTAAGGATAACAGATTTATCGGGTGCGATTCCATGAACTATTGGATCCAGAACAAGGGTCCCGCGCTGAAAAGACTTATGAAGAAAGCAACCTTTGTATTCTTAAACGACGCGGAGGCAAGGTTATTTTCAGGCGAGTCCAATATAATGAAAGCAGGTAAGTATCTTCTTTCGCTGGGCCCGCGTTTCGCGATCATAAAGAGGGGGGAGTATGGCGCCATGCTCTTTTCAAAAGACAAGGCGCTGCTTTTGACCCCAGCGTACTTGCTGGAGACTGTCTGTGATCCTACGGGTGCCGGGGATACCTTTGCAGGAGGGTTCATGGGGTATCTCGCTAGGTCTGAAAAAATAGATGACATGACTGTACGCAGGGCATTGCTCCATGGCTCTGTAATGGCGTCTTTTACAGTTGAAGACTTCAGCGTAAACAGGTTTCTTAAGCTGAAAAAGAAAGATATAGAACGAAGATATGACAGTTTCAGGAAATTGACAATGGCGTAGAGGACAAAGGTCCTTTGCCAGCTAAAATGCTCACGCTTGTTCGCATTTTTCACGTTAGCGGGTGTGGTTCAATGGTAGAACTCGAGCTTCCCAAGCTCGCAGCGTGGGTTCGATTCCCATCACCCGCTCCAAATCCGCCGAAGGCGGACGAAGAACCATATGGGCATAAGAAAAATTATAAATAAATTTTCTGTGGGAAAGCAAAAAAATGCATTCTACGCAGTGGTAAAATGTTCTGACTGCGGGGAAGAGGTGCGCGTAAGAATAGAGAGTTCGTCAGACTTCCAGGCAGAGTATGATAAGAATAATCCGGAGCATTGTTATACTATAAAAAAAGAAATAATAGGCAAAAATTGCTACAACCTTATGAAGATATCTCTGGCCCTTACAAGAGAGGCGCGCCTGTTGTTCGCGGACACGCAGGATTGCGAATTCATAGCATTTAAAAGAGAAACCGAACATGCCACATAACAGAACCGATATACTTAATCTGCTCGCGCTTCGAATTAATTCGTTTTCAGAAGGCTATAGGCAGAATATCGCTCTCCTGGGAGAACCCTGTATAGGGAAGACATCCTTGATCAAACAGCTTCTTGATTCCGGGGATATAAAAAAGGAAGCTATCATTACTGTCTATATAGAGATAAAAATAGAGCCCTTCGAGTTCTACGCAAAGAGATTTATAAAATCCGCTCTTTTTCAACTACTTCATTCAGACCCCTTGGTAGCGCAACCCCATGACGCCGTGGTTTTAATAGAGGACATCGCGAGACAGTATCCAAAGACGGCTGAAGCATGTCAACGCGTGCTGCGCGATATAGAAAGAGGACGGCTTGATGAGGCGTACTCTTACATGCTGGACATACCGGCAGCCATATATGAAGAGAGCAAAAAAAGATGCCTCTTGATCCTGGATGAATTTCACAATCTCGGCAATTTTACCCTCAAGCATGCCTTCGGGACCTTGGCCAAAAAAATAATGATACAGAAAGACACGATGTTTTTTCTTATCAGCTCTAAAAACACCCTGTCGCAGCGCCTGCTCGCAGAAAAGCTCTCGCTCCTTTTTGGAAATTTTGAAAAGATATTCATGCCGTCTTTTGACACCGGCATGAGCAGAACTTTTCTTCAGGGTATTTTAAAAAATATATCTCTACCGCAAGTTTATATGGACTTTATAGCTTCGTTTACAGGCAACAAACCGTTTTATATGCGTGTGATATGCGATGAGATAGAAAGGGCTGTATTTTCAGGCAAGGTCGACCGGGATAACTACCCTGCTCTTATAGAGTACGCCTTTACCGCTTCGGTATTCAGAAAAAATGGCGTTTTGAACAATCTTTTCTCCAGTTTTTTCTTTAAGATATCAGATGGAAAGTTCCTGTCGTGTTCAGCCGCTGCTCTTATCGCGCTTTCATCAGAAAATAAAAAACAGCATGAGATTACAAAGTCAGCAAGGTTGCAGAGCCGCGACTGCTCCAAGATATTGAACAGGCTTGTGGAAATGGATATAATAGTACGAAACGGGTCTCTTTATAGATTCAGAGAAAGGCTCTTTGCTTTCTGGCTCAAATCTGTATATATGAAAAGGATCATGTCTTTTAGCATAGACGAGACTGTTGAAGAGAATTGCTTCGAAAAAGAGATAGCAGGCCATCTTAACGCCTTCTTGATAGAATTTGAAAAAGAGTTATTCTCAAGGATTACAGACCTGTTCAAATTGTTTAAAAACGATGTGATACAGCTGAATGGGCGGCGTCACAAATTTATTTCGTTCAACTCTGTCCAACGACTCGAAAATAACTTGTGTAACGGGGCAAGTTTTACAGCGACAAACGACAAGCTTAACTGGCTGTGCACTGTAAAAAAAGAACCTGTTACAGAAAGCGATGTATCTAATCTTGTAAATACCTCCAGGAAGAAAAAAGACAAGGTCACTATAAACAGAAATATAGTAATAGCCCTGGCAGGTATAAACGAAAACGCTTATTTAATGGCCAAAGAGGCTAAGTTCTGGGTCTGGGACCTGGACAGCCTTAATATCCTAATGGAGTTGTACGGTAAACCGCATATATACTGATCCTGATATGAAAATAGGCGTAATATCGGATACCCATATTCCTGTTAACTGCTGCGACTTGCCGCCTGAATTGATCGATTCTCTGAAGGGCTGCGACCTTATAGTCCATGCAGGCGACCTTATTGACCTCTGTATACTTGAAGAGCTGAAAAAGGTCTCAAAGGTAGAGGCTGTCTGCGGCAATATGGATCTCCTGAAGGTCCAGGAGGTCTTGAAAAAGAAGAAGACTTTAGAGGTAGCTGGAAAAAAGATATGCCTTATGCATGGATACGGCAACCCTAGCATGCTTATCTCTATCATGAAAGAGGAATTTTTTAGCCAGAAGCCTGATATAATAATATTCGGGCATTCGCATGTGCCTATGAACGAATATATAGACGGCGTTCTTTTTTTTAATCCCGGCAGCGCCACAGACACTGTCTTTGCTCCTTACAGGTCATACGGCATAATTGAAATAGAAAATGGCGAAGTAAAAGCGGAGATATATAAACTATAAATACCACGGAAAGGTGTCTCATGAATCGACTATGGGCTCCATGGAGAAGTAAATTTGTAAGCGGCAAGAAAAAAAAGCAGTGCATATTCTGCATCAAAAAAAACAGGGACAAGGAAACCTATATTGTTAAAAAATCTAAATTCTCATTTGCCATGTTAAACATATACCCTTATAATAATGGTCATGTTATGGCCTGCCCTTACAGGCATATAAAAGACCTGAAAGGGTTAAGCGATAAAGAGCTTCTTGATATAATGAAACTTGTCCAGGATATGCAGCGTCTGCTTGAAAAGAAACTAAGGCCTCACGGGTTCAATATCGGGATCAATACAGGCGCCGCAGCAGGGGCGGGATACAAAGACCATGTCCATATACATATAGTGCCAAGATGGAATGGGGACACGAATTTTATGCCTGTTACAAGCGGCACCAAGGTGCTGCCGCAGTCTCTCAGGAAATTATATGAGTTGTTGACATGCTGATACGTAAAGACATCGAAGAAAGAGAAAATAAGCTCCTTGCCGCTTATGCCATGCGCAGTAAGGACACAAAAGGCAGAAGGTATCCTGAGACAGAGCCAAAATACAGGTCCTGCTACCAGAGAGACAGGGACAGGGTCATACACAGCGCGGCATTTCGTAAGCTCGAATACAAGACACAGGTCTTTGTAAACCACGAAGGCGATTATTACAGGACAAGGCTTACTCATACTCTAGAGGTCAGCCAGATCGCAAGGTCTATTGCCAGGAGTATGGCGTTAAACGAGGACCTGGTAGAAGCCATTGCCTTATCTCATGATATAGGACATCCGCCATTTGGACACGCGGGCGAAGAAACCCTGAGCAATCTGATGAAAGACAAAGGCGGTTTTGACCATAATATGCAGGGGCTCAGAGTAGTAGACGAGCTCGAAGAGAGGTATCCGAAATTTTCCGGCTTGAATCTTACCTGGGAGGTCAGGGAAGGCATCAACAAGCATACCACGATGTTTGACAAGGCAGAAAGACTGGTGGAGCTGGAGCCTGAACTATCGCCTACGCTGGAGACTCAGGTCGTGGACGCAGCGGATGAGATAGCCTATGATAATCATGACATAGACGACGGTCTTACTTCCGAACTCATAGATGAGAAGCAATTGTCCAAACTGGAATTGTGGCAGGACGCAAGCCTTGAGGTAAAAAAAAGGGGCTCGAACTTGTCTGATAAGATAAGAAGATATCAGATCATCCGGACTTTAATAGACCAGCAGATAAAGGATTTACTGAATGCGTCTGAAAAAAATATAAAAAAGAAGGAGATAAAAAAATTAACTGATGTAAGGAAGTATCCGGAAAAACTCATATCTTTTTCAGAGAACATGAAAACCAGGCGTTCTGAATTCAGGTCCTTTCTCATGAAAAACCTTTATAACAATTTCAGGGTGATCCGCATGTCAGATAAGGCCAGGAGGTTTATTATTGACCTCTTCAGTGTGTACATAAAAAAGCCTGAACAGCTTCCGCCTTCTGACCAGGGCAAAATAAAACGATATGAGATCCACAGGGTAGTCTGCGACTACATAGCGGGTATGACAGACAGATATGCCCTGAACGAGTATAAGAAATTATTTGACCCTTATGAGCGAGTATAATAAAAAAAAAGACAAAGAGTTTTTGAAGAAATTCTGCAAGTCTGGCTCTATAGCGAAGCTCAAGCAGGTTTTTTCGGATATCATGGGTAATAAGCAAATAAAATGCATGTTCCTGGACCCGGATTGTGCCCCTATAGAAGGTAATCAAAAAGCGCACCCGGAAATAGCAAAAGCGCTGAGACTGAGACTGCCGGAGGCAGTAGAAAATTTTACATGTTCGTGCGGTAAGCATTGCATGACCATACCGGTAAAACAAGGCGATAACGTGTACGGCTACATAGTTGGCCTGCACCTGAAGCAGCCGTTGGATAAAACCAGCGCGGCATTTGTAAAAATATATATCGACCTTGCCCTGAAAGAATTTCAAAAAGAACAAGAGCTTACCAAGCTTTACGATACCATAAGGCCAAGGGCAATAGCGTTATCGACCATCCACACCATTCACAGGCTGCTTTCTTCCACTCTGAACATGGATGAGCTTATTGAAAGAATGGCAAGGCTTTCATTGCAGGTAATGAGGTGTAGGAGCTGCTCTATAATGCTTATCGATGAATCTGGAAAATACCTGATGCCAAAAGCCGTTATTGACCTGAATAACAATGGCGGCAAAAAAGATGTATGTAAGTACAGAAAAATAAAGGTAGGTTCAGGCATTATAGGAAATGTCGCAAGGTCAGGTAAGGTATATAGGTTCCGTAGTCTCATGTGTGTCCCGCTCATAGAAGAGGATACGGTGGGAGTTATATGTGTAAAGAAAAAGACAAGCAAGGCGTCTTTTAGCAACTTTGACCTTGAGATACTGCTGACGCTCGCGGAACAGGCAGTGATCGCCATAAGAAATGCCAAACTCTACGAAGAGCAGGAAAAGGCAGCTTATGGAAGTATTAAATCATTGGCCGTGTTGTTAGACGCAAAATCCCCTAACATGTACACTCGCTCCGAAAGGTTTACAAAGATTACCCTTGCTGTCGCGGAAGAGATGAGGCTTTCGAGAGAGGAAATCAAGGACCTGCATTATGCCGTGCTCCTTCCTGACACAGGAAAATTCGGCATCCCTGATAAAATACTGAAAAAACAAGGCGGCTTGTCGCTTGGAGAATTTAATATTATAAAAAAACAACACCTTGAAAGCCTTAAGATACTACAGCCTCTTGAGTTCTTGAAACCTGCCATGCCTATAATAAAACACCATCATGAGAGATACGATGGTATGGGGTATCCGGATGGATTAAAGGGCAAGCAGATCCCGCTAGGGGCCAGGATCATGGCAGTGGTCGAGGCATTTGAGGCAATGGTCTCCGCAAGGCCCTATAAAGACAAGCGAATAACAATATCGCAGGCAATAAAAGAAATAGAGCGTAATAAAGGGACACAGTTTGATCCTGAAGTAGTTGCCTCGTTCATCTCGGCCTTAAAAAAGCTGGATCTAAAAAAACTGTTTTATGACCTCTTGATGAATAAATGAAAAACCTACTGAAGAGCGAAGTTACAAAAAAGATATTGCTTTTTTTCAACGAGAACCCGCATTCTATCGATACAGCCAAGGGTATATCTGTATGGATAGGGTGCGACATGGACAAAGTCCAGAGATCTCTCGATCTGCTGGTAAAAAAAGGAATGGTGATAAATCATAAAACGATTTCGACAGACGCTTACTCGTACACAACGAAAAAGGACATCGTAAAGAAAATCGAGAAGCATATAAAATCATTGGCCTGACAAATACGGCAATGTGTGATATAATCTATGGGCGCAAAATTTCAGGGAAGACAGGAAAAAGATCTCTTTGAGCAATTTCAGGGGGCAGAAAAAAAGGTACTAAAAAAAACCAGGTTTTTGATCCCCCGTATAAGAAACAGCATTGAGGTCTCTTACGAAAACATCATATTCCTTTCAATAGGCCTGCTCATAGCTTGTATCGTATGCTTTTCTCTGGGCGTGGAAAAGGGGAGACGGGAAGCAGTCCCCCGCGCCATACCTGCCAGGAATATAGGTATGTTTGGCGCCAACCTGAATGAAAAACAGGACTCAAGCGCGCCTGTTGTTTCTAAAGAAATACCTGCTCTGCCAGAGGGGTATGCTCTGCAGCTGGCTTCCTTTAGAAACAGAGGGCCAGCGGAGCAGGAAAGAGATAAACTGCGCAAGGAAGGATATGGCGCGGATGTAAAAAGATCAGGAGAGTATTATCAGGTTTACATTGGCGGTTTTGATAAAAAAACAGAGGCTGAACGGTTCAAGGGAAAATTTATCAACAAGTACCGTGATTGTTACATAACAGTCTATTAGGGGGGTAAAATGTCGCAGCACCCAAGTCTAAAAAGTTCAAAAGTAGGCAAGAAATTAAGGTCTGTCCTTAAAAGATATGAGAGGTTTTTTACCTTGAAGGACAAAGGCATGCTTCAGGACGAGTCTTCGGTATTCGGCTTGCCTAAACTGAAGATAGTAAGGACAAAGGTAAAGAAAGAAAAAGCGGCTGAGAAACCTGAAGAAGGCGCTGTAGCTGCCGGAGCAGAAGGAGCGCCTGCTGTGCCGCAGAAAGAAGCTGCCCCGAAGGCTGAGAAGAAAGGGGAGAGAAAAAAATAAAGGAGAGAGATATATTAAGAAATAAGGAGCTAAAAATGTGTTTTATTAAGGCATTCTCAATTTTAATCGCAATGTCTTTTCTTTTGCCTGGCGCCTGTTTTTCGCAGGAAGGATATGAAGAGAAGGAGATCTCAAAAATAGGTTTTGTGAAAAATGACGGAGCAAATGTCAGGGCCGGCGACAATGTGAACTTTACAAGCCTGTGCAATCTGGAAAAAGGCGACCCTATAAAGATTATGGGAAAGCGCTATAGCTGGTACAAGGTCATCCTGCCAAGAAAGGCCTGCGTGTACATAAGAAAGGACTTTGTCGGGGACGTTTCTGAAAAAGGAGAGGCAGGGGTAATTGCTGAGCGCGTGAACCTTAGGGCTGGAGCTGACACAAAATACGCCATACTCGGCCAGATCTCAAAGCCTGAAAAAATACACATAGTAGCTGAAGAAGCCGGCTGGTATAAGATATTCCCGCCTGAAGGCACAAGTGGGTGGATACATTCAAGCCAGTTGAGGTTTTCAATTGAAGGTATTTCTTCCAAGCCTGAACCAGTAGATGAGGTTGTAAAACCGGGCGCGAAGAAAGATAATGGTGTAAAACTCATGCTCAAGAAAAAGAACCCCAACGGGAATCTGACATTTTCTACGCAGGGCAAACAATGAACCTGGCGATAAGCTTGTTTCTTTTTTTTCTGGCCGTAATAATACATGAGTATTCACATGGCTGGGTGGCATGGAAACTCGGGGACTCCACGGCAAAGATGGCAGGCCGCCTTACCTTAAACCCTATTGCTCACATTGACCCCATAGGCACAGTATTACTTCCTTTAATATTACTGGTAACTAACTCCCCTGTATTGTTCGGATGGGCAAAGCCTGTCCCTGTGGATTTTAACAATCTCTATAATCCTAAAAAGGATATGATATGGGTAGGATTGGCTGGGCCAGGCGCCAATATCTTATTTGCTATCATCCTGTCTTTTATGTTGAAGATCTCGGGCACCATGGCCAGTCCATTACTTATGGCTGTTATGAGTTCAGCTATAATAATAAACCTGGTGCTGGCTGTATTTAATATCCTGCCAATCCCGCCCCTGGATGGTTCCAGGGTCCTGATGGGGCTTTTGCCTGGAGAAATCGGCATACAATACGCGAAGATAGAGCCCTACGGCCTTATTATACTCTTTGGCCTGCTCTACCTTGGCCTGATAGGAAGTTTTATATGGCCTTTGGTAATGCTCATGGCGCGATTCCTGGGAGTCAGTATATGAAAAAAACGCGAGTCAAACTTGGCAATCGGAGTTATGAAATAAGGATATGCCGGGATAGGATAGGCCTGCTGGGCAAGGCAATAAAACAGCTGGAGATAGGCTCGGATGCCGTGATCATCACAAACCCCAGTATAAAAAAATTCTTTGGGGCCAGAGTAAAAAGATCTCTTTTATCCGCCGGGTTTAATGTACGTTTCGAGACGGTGCCTGACAGCGAAAAGGCAAAATCAGAAAAACACTGCATAAGGCTTTTGAATAATATATCGAGATCCGATGGATTGGGCCGCAGGGTATTTATAGTGGCGCTTGGGGGAGGAGTGATAGGCGACCTCGCTGGCTTTGTCGCCAGCATATACAAAAGAGGCGTTCCGTATGTGCAAGTCCCGACTACGCTCCTCGCGCAGGTAGACTCTTCTATTGGAGGGAAAGTGGCCATAGACCTGAACATAGGCAAGAATCTCGCGGGTTCATTCTATCAACCGCGCCTTGTTTATAGCGACATCTCTTTTCTTAAAAAACTCCCCGAGAAAGCTCTGGTATCAGGTCTTGCGGAAGTAATAAAATATGGGATCATAAAATCTCCGGCGCTATTTTCTTTTATCAGGAGCGACCTGAAAAAAATATTAAGGCGTTGCCCCGGGACACTTGAACGCGTAGTTTATAAATGCGGTTCTATCAAGGCTCGTGTCGTGGAAAAAGACGAGCTGGACAATAAAGATACGCGTATAATATTGAACTTCGGCCATACAGTGGGACATGCCATAGAGACAGCTGCTGGATATGGCAAGGCATATGATCATGGTCAGGCAATAGCCCTGGGTATGCTTGCGGCCTCGTTTATCTCAATGAAATTAAGCCTGCTGGCAAAGGCAGACTATTTAAAGATAAAGGCCCTTATAAAAGACTCCGGGCTTCCTACTGTCTTAAAAGGCGTAAGCGTGAAAGACATCATGCTTGCCCAGGGTCATGACAAGAAATTCATATGCGGCAAAAACAGGTTTGTGCTGCCTGTTAGAATAGGAAAGACCGTAATAAAAGAAGATATCCCTGAGTCTTTAATAAGGGAATCCATAAAAAGTCTTCTATGGACTTAAAAAGAAATAAGGACCGTTTAAAAAAACTCAAATCCATTGAAAAGGCAATAAGCTACCGCTTCAGAAATAAATCCCTCCTAAATCAGGCCCTGACGCATAAATCCTATGCTAACGAAAGATCTCAATCCTGCAGCGGAGACAATGAAAGACTGGAGTTCCTTGGAGACTCTGTGCTCGGTATCGTAATAAGCAATGTGCTGTATAATGATTACCCGGATAAAGACGAGGGGGTCCTGACCAAATATAAATCTCAACTGGTGAGCGGGACGACTCTCGGCAGGATAGCAAAAGAGTTGCGCATCGGAGAATACCTGCTGCTTGGAAAAGGGGAAGAGGCCTCTGGCGGAAAAAAACACGCTTCGAACCTCTTATGCGCCCTAGAGGCATTGATAGGCGCTATATATTTAGACGGAGACCTGAAGTCAGCAGCCAGGTTTATAAAAAGGATTTACGACCCTGAACTCCTGCTCGTAAAGGAAGGCAAGGGTACAAGGGATTATAAATCCGTGCTCCAGCAGATTGCCCTGAGAAGGTTTAAGACCATCCCGTCTTACAGGATCATATCTGAAATAGGACCTGACCATAAAAAACATTTTATCGTGGAAGCTGTAATGACAGGTAAGAGGTTTGGTATAGGCTCGGGACCGAACAAGAAGACCGCGGAACAGGCAGCGGCAAAAGAAGCTATATCCGCCATAGAAGCGGCGGGCGATTCATTTTAAATTTAAAACTATCTCCTCGCCATCATCTTTTTCGATTCTCACAAAGTCTTTTGCGATAACGGTGACTTTGCCATCAAGAAAAGAGTCACCTTCCCTGACTATTTTGTCATTTATAATAGCCCATTTGCCTTCAGGGCCGTGGACTATTCCGTTTAGCTCAATGGCATTTTGAATAGTGGCGCCATGGAAGGCTTGCTTGTGGGCAGGGAGATTAAAACCAGAGGGAGATACCTTTGATTTTAGATCGCGTATCGCGGGATCATAACCTGTGCCAGCCCTTGATATATGTCTGTAAAGGGCCAGTGAACCGAGAAGAGAGATTATCACTACCAGGGAAACCGTGACCGTAACGGTCCATTTTATTTCAGAATTTGCCTCTTGAGATTTTTCGGGAAGACAGGTTTCTTCGTTTAATACGCACGTAGTGGCCGCGCCCTTATTTTTTATTTCGAATTCTTTCCTGGCCTTTTTAATCGCGTCGTTGATTATGCTCATTCGAATACGCCCTCGATCTCTTTACCGCACTTTTTTATCATGACTTTGTCTATATTTTTTTTATTGGAGGCAAAGCCTGCCAGGAGGGCCTTGTCGCATACGATATTTACCAGTCTCGGGATGCCATTGGAAAATCTATACACCTCATTAACAGCGCCTTCTGTAAAAAATTTCTTCCCATTAGACCCGGCAACGTTCAACCTGTGATAGATATACGCCTCTACCTCATCTCTGTCAAGCGGCAGGATATGATACCTTATTGCTATCCTCTGCCGCAGCTGGGCCAGTTCTCTCGACGCTAGCTTTTCCTTGAGCTCGGGCTGCCCCACAAGGATTATCTGGAGCAGTTTTTCCTTTTCCGTCTCCAGGTTAGAGAGGAGCCTTATCTGTTCCAGGAGAGAGGACTTCAGGTTCTGCGCCTCGTCGATGATAAGCACGGTATTGTTATTGCACCTGAGCTGCTCAAGCAAAAACCTGTTAAGCTCGTTGAGCATCGTTATCTTGTTCTTATTTTTAAGCTTGATCCCGAAATCCGTGACAATGGCCTCAAGGAGCTGTATCTCAGAGAGATTGGAATTAAGTATAAAGGCGGTCTTAGTGTGTTCGTCGAGGGTGTTTAGAAGCGCCTTGGATATGGTGGTCTTGCCCGTGCCGATCTCGCCGGTTATTTCCATAAAGCCCATGCGCTCCTCAATACCGTACTGCATGTGAGAGATAGCCTCTCTGTGCTTCCTGCTGAGATACAGAAAGTTGGGATCGGACGTGACACTGAACGGCTTTTCTTTTAGTCCATAAAATTCAAGATACATATCATGAAAATTATAGCACCTTTACAGCTAACTATCAAAGGAAAAATATTCTTGAATTAAATTAAGATGTAGCTTATAATACTTATAACAAAAAGGCTGTCATTGCGAGGTGCACGAAGTGCGGCGAAGCAATCTCATTGAGATCCTTCGTCCGCCTCAGGCGGACTCAGGATAAATTCGCACTTGTAACTTACGCTCCTTGCAGTCGCGTAAGTTATGTGCTCATTTAATTAATAAGGAGGGGCACTATGTGGAGTGGGATAAACAGAAGAAAATTTCCAAGAGCAAATTATCCTTGTATCATCTCAGTAAAGAGAAAGGACCATGATGATACCGTATCTGCCACGACCGAGAACATAGGGATGGGCGGTATATGTGTTATGCTGCCAAAGGACATGGGGATATTTGCTCCGGTAGAGATACAGCTTGACCTTCTGGACAACCAGCCTCCGATAAAATGTGACGGCGCCATTGTGTGGGTAGTGACCAAGAAAACAGATACTAATAAACTATACGATACCGGCTTAGAGTTTACTAACATGACAAGAAAAGACGCTATGCGCATAAATGATGTGGTAGAAAAGATCCTTGGTAATAATTAATCTTTTGACAAAACGTAGATTTTGTATTAAAATAATAACATGAGCGGTGAACGAAGGATAGCTAAAAGATCTGCTTTTCCAACACCTGTGCGCTATCAGCAAAAAGGCGGCCAGGCGTTTTCAAGCACCCTTGGCAGAGACATAAGCGAGACAGGGATCGGCTTTGTCTCAAACGAATTTTTCCCGATATCAACTCAGCTTATTTTTGAAACTCAGCACCCTGAAAGCCGCGACTTCATAAAAGCAGCAGGAGAGGTAGTATGGGTTTCAAAATACCCCCACTCGGAACGCTTTTCAGTAGGCGCGCGATTTTTAGGCCCGCTATTACCTTTAAGTTAGCCCACCTTACTCACTAATACACAGATAAGCATAGATTTCGCGTAAAATTCCAAGGCCTTTTACCCGATAACTCCCGCCCCTTGACAAAACAGGAATCAGCATGTATACTTTTTAACACTATGTCTCAAAGAAAACAATCGTACAACATGAATAAGGTAGTAGCCTTGCTGAGCGTATTCGATAAAGACAAAAGATACGACCCTGAGGCATATTCCTTTGTAATGGCCGCGCTTGGGGTTACAACAAAAAAACTGGGGAGAAAAGGTCATATATCGGGGGGAGAGCTTCTGGAAGGGATCAAGGAATATGCCCTTGAAGAATTTGGGCCCATGGCTAGGCTTGTCCTGGAGCACTGGGGCGTTAAAAAAACTGATGACTTCGGAGAGATAGTATTTACCATGATTGACGTAGGAGTGCTGGGCAAGACAGAAAAAGACACAAAAAAAGACTTTGTCGACAGGTTTGATTTCAAAGACGCGTTTGACAAAGGCTGCAGATATACTATCCGCTAAACTTTTCCTTCCTTTTATAAAAATTCTTCTTGTTTTCTTTTTAGATTTGTATTAAAATACAACTAAGATGAGAAAAATTTTATACGTTTTTTTATTATTACTGTTTGCATGCCAGGTATCTAGTTTCTCCGAAGAGATAGAGATAAATTCCAGCGTTCTTATTGCGAATCCTGATCAGGATTTCTTTGTGATTGGGTCGGGTGAAGAAGAAGGCGTGGAAATCGGGGACGGCCTGATAGTACACAGAGAAGGCGAAAAGATAGCCGAGGCGTATATTATCGAGGTCAGGCCTAATGTCTCTGCCGCGGAGATACTGGAGCTGGAAAGCGGCATGGAGATACAGGAAAGCGACGAAGTATTGATCGTCAAAAATACCGAGGACGATTCAGAAGAAGAACGCGATTTATCAAAAAGGCCCAGATCTAAGTGGACAAATCTTCTGGGCATGGAAAGTTCCGGACCGGCGACTCCAGCCGTCAAGACATTTTCTCAAAAAGAAATAACCGAGATATCGCGCGTCTCGCCCGAAGGGTTCATCGAGGGGGATACCATAAGCCTGGATATACAAAATGTTAAAAGCTCTGTCTTTTCCTATGCCGGCATGGTCCTGAGAGAAAATGGGTTTTCCGTAGTTTCGTCTAGCAGGGCAGACGGCTTGATACTCGCCACTAAACCAATAGAATTATCCATACTAAAAGAATTGTGGGCTGACGCAAGGGCTGCGATAGGTCATAACCTGGTTGTTTCGCTCGAGGTAAAAGATAAAGGCCGTTCGTGTGTATTGACAGCCACGTCATTTAAAGAGCATTTTCAAAAAAGAAAGTATGTAAAACGTCCCGTGAACAGGGATTCAAGATATTATAACGAAATCACAGATATTGTTTTAAAAATAAAAGAACGTTCAAAATATTGAAAAAAGTAAAAAGGGCTCGTCAGTTATTAAGAATATACGATCTGTTATTTGAAAGATTCGGGCCAAGGCATTGGTGGCCGGGCAAGACAAGGCTGGAAATAATAGTGGGCGCCATATTGACGCAGAACACAGCCTGGTCCAATGTTGAAAAGGCCATCCTTAACCTGAAGAAAGAAAGGGCCCTGAATGCGCGCCGGCTTTCAGGTATGTCTGAAAAAAGTCTCGCAGGGCTCATAAGGCCCGCAGGATATTTTAACGTAAAGGCCCGCAGGATAAAAAACTTTTTGAATTTCCTGAACGCGTCTTACAGCGGCAGCATTGGCAGGATGTTCAAGGTAGACGCGGAGAGGCTCAGGGAGGAATTATTAAAAATAAACGGCATAGGCCCTGAGACAGCTGACAGCATACTGCTGTACGCCGGCCATAAGCCCGTGTTTGTGGTCGACGCCTATACAAAAAGGGTTTTTTCGAGGCACGGTTTTATAAATGACGGCGCTACATATGAGGAAACCCAGCGCGTGTTCATG
>JAHIEN010000129.1 GCA_018901615.1 Candidatus Omnitrophota bacterium
AAGAGTGGCATTAGGGCTTTGAGAAGATTCTCTATCGTTGGCGGGCGAAACCTCTATGGATAGAGCATTTAATTTGCACGCAAGCTTTCTCTTTTGTTCGTTAAGCGAGGTGATGAGCAAATCTAATTTTCCTATTTTTCCTAAAAGATCTTTTATTTTTTCTTTATTATCCACATCTTTAGATTATATTTTTAATCGGCACCTAATTGGCACCCTATTACTTTAACAAATATGCTGGAGCTCTTCTTCCCTGCCGCACGATAATGTCCGGGATATTCTTATCAATCAGATCTTTTAAATTGCCGATTCTTCAGAATCCATTCTTTCCAGAAAGGATCTTCTATCTTAATCCTTTTTCCATTATCTTTTACTAATGTCCCTAACGCGATTAATTTGCTTACTACGCTGCCAGAAGTGCTGGCTGATTTAATCCCGTATTTTCTTATAAAGTCTTGTGAAGTAGGCTCGTAATCGCCACAGCTAATGCCTATAATAACTTTGCGCTCTGTATTGGTTAGAGTGTTCCACCATCTCGAATAATCTGCATGGTGCTCTGTTATAATCTGGTCAATAGCCTTCTGTATTATATCTTTGGTAAGTATTTTGCTTTCATTTAATATATAAATTTCATGACACAGTTGTTGGGTATAATAAGGGTGGTGATCGGTAAATTCAAGAATATCTTCTACTATTTTACGAGCATCTATTTTCTGTGAGGAAAATCTTTTTATTATAAAATCTAAAAATTCAGGCTTAGGTATCTTCTTTAGGGTAATATGACGGCCAAATTTATAAAAAGGGTTCTTTTTGTTTTGAAATATTTCCCGTATCATGCTCTCCTGGCTCCCTATGAAGATATAAGTTATGTTTTGGTGGTACTGGAATATTCCGCGCATTTGCCGTTCAAGCATAGAAGAAATCCTACGCACCTCTTGAAATTCATCAAATACAATTACAACTCTTTTCTTTATATTTTTGGCAATTATATCGGGAAGCTGAAGGCTGTCTGATAGAAGCGTAGAGATGTTTTTTCTCTCTGTGTTAAAAGATACTGAGACCTCATTGCTTTCTGGCTGAATTTGAATATAAGGCTGTATCTTGAGATTTTTTAGATAATATTTCATCTTTTCAAACTTACTTAACGATAAAGCGTTCCTAACATAGTAATTAGCCAAGTCTACTTCATCCGCAATCAACTCCATATTGATCCTAAGCCATTTCATCTGGCTCGCTTTCATTGCTTCATTTACAAGGCTCGTTTTACCATAGCGTCGCGGGCTCATAAGCACTATGTGCTGACCAGCCTTTATCTCAGAGATTATCTCCTTTATTTCCTTCTCCCGATTAGTGAAATATTCTCCGGTTACCACATTGCCAAACTTAAAAGGATTCATCGCAAACCTCCCATCTTTTCGTCATTACGCTAAACTTCGATACGAAAAGTATCGTAACATATATTGCCAACTCTGTCAACGTCTAATATTTTCTTTTCATTATCAATATATGATGGAATTTAACCGAATCTGGCAGGATCCTGGCTAAGCCTATGCCGCATATAAAAAAAGAGCAATCAGGGCAAGTGGTCTTCTATTCACTGATATTTATTAAATCCTTTATGTTTTCAAATTTCTTACTGCCGATCCCTTTTACATTTCTTAACTCTTCTTTACCTTTAAATCCTCCTGCTGTGTCTCTATAGCTAATAATATTTTCCGCTAAAACAGGGCCTATGCCAGGCAAGCGCTCAAGCTGCATCCTATCAGCTTTATTGATATCTATTAGAATTCTCTTTTCCTTTATTTGAATTGTCTCTGCAGGCTGGAAAAATATCTTTTTACGATAAGAAAGGCCTGTGGATAACAGGCCAAGGATAAGAAATATTAAAATAAGACGTCTCTCGGGTCTTGAAAAATCCAACATCAGATAATCAGGTTACTCTTCACTGCGTGGAATATCCTCTTCTTTGTCTTTGGGCATTGCAGTCGATTTCGATTCAAGGGTTTTCTCCATTGCCTTTAAATCTTCTTCAGTCATGATGCTTACAAAATCAGCAATAATCTCTTCGTCCCTCTGATTAAAAATAACACTAACGGTATCTCCTACTTTAAGATCTTTAAAACTTAATACCGTTGTTTTTTTGATCACAGGGGTACTGCTCGGGTTGATTTTTATTTTCAATGTCTCATCAAAAATCTCGTCCCTAACCTCTATCCATGGAAGATTGCCTTTATCTGTACCTATACTTAATACCTTTCCTAACACATTTCCAATTATAGGTATCTGGGGTAACTCTGTAGGGTTATTCGCAACAGGCGTGGCAGAATAAACAGGTATGCTGGGCATGGGTATGTTATTGATTAAGGCCCTCTGGAATTGAATATCTGGTTGGGCGTAAGGAATGTTAATAGAAACAGGCGTTACAATGGGCGCAGAGATATGAGGCGAAGGTGTAGGAGAAGCTCCAAAAGAAGACGGGGGAACAGTTGGCGGGAGTATGGGCCTGGCTGCCCGTACCTCTTGAGGAGTTTGAGGAGTTTGAGGAGTTTGAGGACTCTGCACAGGCAAAGGTTGAGGCTGAATCTCGTGCCTGTTATCTATAGAATACGATGTTCCACAATTAAAATTCAACACATACAATAAAACTATTCCTATAAAAATCTTTCTCATTTTAATCTCCCTGGTCTTCCGCTTTCTGTTCCTTTTTGATAATGCCTTCTCTCTTTGCTATATTTATTATATCCATTGCCGCATATTTCAAAAGTCGCGCGCCGCTTTTAATCAACTTAACCGATGCGTCTTTTTTTTCGGGTGAGAACAATAAAAGGCCTGTTTTTAATTTTTGAAACGACAATAAAATCATCTTATGTTCTCTTTTAAAGGCCTCAGGATATTGCAGTAAGTCAACCTGGGTAATAGCTATGCCTATGCGTTTCACGCCTTCTTGTGTCGACAATATCTTCAATCCCACGTTTCTTATTGTGATATCAACATTGGTCATTATCGGAGATATTTCTTTAATATAATCAGCTGCTTCGCTGCCCTGTCCTGAATTATCTTCGGAGGCTTCTACAAATCTAATGAATGACAAGATGTCTTTGCCATCTAACGGGTTATATCTAAAAACAGCTACTAAAACAATAAAAAAATAAACAATCTTATAACTGCTCCTACGGCCTTGCATCATCTTCTATATCCTCATAACCCGTAACATAATCTCCTGTAAAATAGATCTTCTTTTTTCTTGAAAAATGCCTGTAGTCAAGCGGCGCGCGCGGGAACCATGCGTTGTATATCCAAGCCTCTTTCTTGATGCCCATGTCATCATAACCTAAGTCTATTATATCATATGGCTGGCCCCATTTTTCAAGAACTTCATCCTTGCCTGTCCCTGAGCTTACCATGGTCTTTGTGCTTAAAGGATGTGTCAAGGCATAGTGAGCTGAAGGCGTTTTCACATCCGCGCACCCGGCTAAAAGCAGTACATTACACATTACACATAAAACATTACACAAACATTTTGCCTTCATTTCACTATATACTCCACCAGTTTAATATTGAAGTCTTCTATATCCTTGAAGTCATCTCTGTAAACCTCAAAAAGAGAGTCGTGGAAGGATCTATCCTTTAATATAAGCTCGCAAAAATTCCTGAATTTCTTTCTTCCATATTGTGTGATCAGGAATTCGACCAATTTTTCCGACTGGGCGTAGAACAACTCCCTCATCTCCTTACCCTCGGGATAATTTGACATCCTCAGGAGGTCCCCCAGTAATATATGATTACCCTGTTTTATGTATTTTATAAGCATTTTATTCGACATGCTGGTCAGGCTTGCCTCATAATTTGCCAGGCCTTCATTCAGCCACAAAGGTATGGTACTCTGTCCAGCGATCTCCCTGAATATAAGGTGAGTGAGCTCATGAGGGAATGTAACAGCCAGGTATCCATCAGACAGCGCGCCTAAAAACATCTCTTTTTCTTTATAATTAGGCACAAAACCGCCTACCAGATCAGGGTTGAATCCGATATCTTTTAAAAAATCCCTCCATTTATCAGTATTTTCAACTATATATACCTGAGCCTTGTCTTTCCATTTTATTTCATTTTCATATCCCAGGTCATACGTTATTTTTTCAAAATAATACTCGGCCTTGTCGCTTACTATCTTTGCCTGTTCTATATCCCTGTAAAATATAATAAAATTCTCTGTCTCTTTTTGGTACCAGTTCCCCTTACCTAGAAGTTTGGCGGCAAAAGATGACCTCTTTTCTTTATTTTTATTATAAGAAACTCTTTCTTCTCCGCGGCCTTTTTCAGCATCTTCCACTATATTCGCTGCCTGTAGCCTTTCTTTTTCTTCAGGCGAGACCCATTCGCCTTTGTATTCCACAAAATCTTTTTCCTTCTGCCCCTCATCATAGTCATCTTCGCGGATCTCTCTTGTCTTTCTCTGTTCTTTTGCAGTCTCCCATGATTCTTCCATCCTGGCGCGTTCAGTATCGGCGTCTTTTTCCACGCGCTCTATGTCTCGCCTAAAAAACGTCACCACAGCGCCTATATTTATTTTTATATCCACACTTTCATCAGTTTCCCTGACAATAATACCAGTCACCTTGTTGCCGCTTTTCAGATAGACCGCATCGGCAAAGAGATCCCCTGCGCAAAAGATCAAGACAAACACAATAGTAAGACTAATCTTTTTGATCATCTTATTTTAAACAACGAGATTGACCAGCCTCCCTTTGACGATTATGCACTTCCTGGGAGGGTTCCCATTTGTCCATTTATTTACAGTTTCATTCTCAAAGACTGTTTTCTTGATTTCGTCCTCGCTGGCGGCAGAATCAACCTCTATCTTTGTGCGTACCTTACCGTTTATCTGAACCGCCATAGTAACCCTATCCTGGGCCAAGGCGTCTTCTTTGTATCCTGGCCATTCTATCTCAAATATACTGGTCTTATTGCCGAGTCTCACCCACATCTCCTCTGCTATATGCGGGACAAACGGCGCGAGCAGGATTACTGTAGTTTCTATAGCTTCTTTTAGCTGAAGGCTAAAGACTGAGGGATAAAGACCCATATAAGAATAGATCTCATTTACTAATTCCATTATCGCGCTCAATGCTGTATTAAAATGAAACTCCCCTTCTATGTCTTCAGTTACTTTTTTTATCGTAAAATGGGTTTTTCTCTTCAATGACCTTGTCGCGTCCTCAGATCTATCCGAGCCTTCAGCCTTGAGCCTTGAGCCTTCAGCCACCAGCCTCCATACGCGATTTAAAAACCTCCACGCGCCTTCTGCGCCGCGGTCATTCCACTCAGCGTCTTTCTCAGGCGGGCCTATAAACAATGTATAAAACCTGACTGTATCAGAACCGTATTTCGCTATAAGCGCGTCAGGGCTTACTGTATTGCCTTTGGATTTAGACATCTTTGCCCCGTCTTTTACAATCATACCCTGTGTAAAAAGTCTGGCAAATGGTTCATTGAAATTCACATGGCCCATATCATGCAGGACCTTTATGATAAATCTCGAATACATCAAATGCAGGATCGCGTGCTCCACGCCTCCTATATACTGGTCCACAGGCAGCCATTTATTGACCAGGGCTTTATCAAACGGTCTTTTATCGTCCTTGGGCGACAGGTATCTTAAAAAATACCAGCTGGAATCCACAAAGGTATCCATTGTGTCTATTTCTCGCTTTGCCTTATTGTTACATTTCGGACACTTCGCGTTAATGAATGATTTGATATGTTTTAAAGGTGACTCAGTGCAAGGTTTTCCGCCTGAGGAGGATCCGCCTTTGGCGGAAAATTTGACTTTTTCGGGCAATAAAACCGGGAGGTCTCCTTCATCCACAGGCTGCATGCCGCATCTATCACAGTACACTATGGGTATAGGCGCGCCCCAGTACCTCTGTCTTGAGATAAGCCAATCTCTTAATTTATAATGCGCCTTTCGTTTGCCAATACCTTCTTTTTCCATGTAGCAAGCGATCTTCTGCATCGCGTCTGTATTTGAAAGGCTATTAAACTGCCCTGAGTTTACCATCACGCCATTTTCTATGTAAGCCTCTTTCATGTCTTTTGCGTCCAGAGGCTCCCTGGGATTATCTATGACCACTTCTATAGGCAATTTGTACTTCCTGGCAAACTCAAAATCCCTCTGGTCATGAGCAGGCACAGCCATTACAGCCCCAGTACCATATTCCATAACCACATAATTCGCGATCCAAAGAGGGATCTTTCTATTATTAACAGGATTTACTACAAACCTGCATGTAAATATGCCCTTTTTGTCAATGTCAGATGCCGCCCTGTCTATCGCGCTGTCCTTTTTCACCTCAGTGATAAATTTCTTTATCTCGGCCTCTTTGCCAGAACCCTTTATAAGATCTTCAACCAGAGGATGTTCGGCCGCCAGCACCATATAAGTGGCCCCAAATATAGTGTCGACGCGCGTCGTAAAACACGTCAGGTTTATATCGCTATCAGCGACCTTGAAGTTTATCTCCACTCCCTCGCTGCGGCCGATCCAATTCTCCTGCATTGTCTTTACCCTTTCAGGCCAATCCTTTAAAATCTGTAAATCATCAAGTAACCTCTGCGCATAATCTGTGATCTTTAAAAACCATTGTTCAAGATTACGGGCCTCGACCTGGGCAGAACATCTCTCACATTCGCCGTTTATTACCTGCTCATTGGCAAGTACTGTCTGGCACGAAGGGCACCAGTTTACGCTGGCCTTTTTCTTATAGGCCAGGCCTTTTTTATAAAGCTGCAGGAATATCCATTGCGTCCACTTATAGTAATCCGGCAGGCATGAGGTAAGCTCTCTTTCCCAGTCATACCCAACGCCCCATGACCTTAACTGTCTTTTCATTGTCTTGATATTACTAAGAGTGGAAATCTTGGGATGTATCCCGCTTTTTATGGCCGCGTTCTCTGCGGGAAGTCCAAACGCGTCCCAGCCCATAGGCGCCAGGACATTAAACTTTCTCATGATCTTGTAGCGGGCGACTACATCGCCGATGATATAATTTCTGCCATGGCCTACATGGAGGGCGGAAGATGGATAAGGGAACATCATAAGACAGTAATATTTTTTCTTCAGGGAGTCGGGATCCATTGTAAACAGACCCTGCTTCTCCCATCTATCCTGCCATTTCTTATCGATCTCTTTGAATGGATAAAAATCCTGGGTCATAAAAGTTATCCACAATTTCCCAAAATAACTTCACACTTTGGTGACACACACAAAAGTGTGAAGGTGGATCTCGCCTCGCCATTTTGCTTTGCAAAATGGCGAGGCGAGATCTCACCAAAAATTTTGTTTTACAAAATTTTTGGTGGAGCAGACGGGGTTCGAACCCGTGATCTCCACAATGCCATTGTGGCGCGATTCCAGCTTCGCTACTGCCCCACTTAAGTCTTCAAATTGGCCCTTCGACGCGCTCCCTTGAGCCTGTCTAATGGTCGCTTGCTCAGGACCATGGTGAGCCGTTCGACAAGCTCACGATGCTTCGGGAACGGTGCTGAGCACAGTCGAAGCACAAGGCCGCCTTTGGCGGCCGCGTCGAACCATGGTGCCGAAGGTGGGAGTCGGCGCCCGCCTGCGGCGGGTCGGCCACCCGTCCGCCAAACGCATGCTCCTTTTCGTCGCATGCGGCGGACTCCATTCGACTCCCACTTATTTCATTGGTGCCGAAGGTGGGAGTCGAACCCACACGGCCTTGCGACCACCGGTTTTTGAGACCGGCGCGTATGCCAGTTCCGCCACTTCGGCTTTTTCAGATATCTCCCATCCGCCTGAATTTCGCGTAACGCTCTTTTAGCAATCTATCTACAGACATAGCCCTTAATTCCTTCAATGCCTTTTTTATTTGCTTTTTGACTGCCTGCGCAGCCTTTTCAGGGTCCCTGTGCGCGCCGCCCAGGGGCTCTGGGATTTCATCATCTATAATTTTAAGCCCTATCAAATCCTTTGCGGTAAGCTTCAATACCTCTGCCGCCTCTGGGGCCTTTAACCTGTCTTTCCATAAAATAGCAGCGCAGCCCTCTGGCGATATGACAGAATAGTAAGAATTCTCCATTACATATACCCTGTCGCCTATACCTATGCCGAGCGCGCCGCCTGAACCGCCCTCTCCTATTACTATCACTACAATGGGCGTCTTAAGCGATATCATCTCTCTAAGATTATGCGCTATTGAATTGGCCTGGCCCCTTTCTTCCGCTCCGATACCTGGATAGGCGCCCGGTGTATCGATCAAAACTACTATTGGTATACTAAACTTCTCGGCAAGCTTCATCATCCTCATCGCCTTGCGATATCCTTCTGGATGGGCGCTGCCAAAATTACGCATAAGATTTTCCTTGGTGTCTCTGCCTTTCTGATGCCCTATCACAAGTACCTTTTCTCCGTCGATCTTGCCAAAGCCGCCTATAAGCGCCTTGTCATCCTGGAACATCCTGTCGCCATGCACTTCGATAAAATCAGCTGTCATCATATGTATGTAATCTATCGTGTAAGGTCTTTTCGGGTGCCTCGCGATCTGCACTTTCTGCCAGGGCGTAAGATGTTCAAAGACCTCCCTCCTTACCTTTTCAAGCCTGGACTCTAGCGTCTTTATCTCCTGCGAGAGGTCAATACTTCCATCCGCGGCCAAAGACTTAAGTTCCGCTATCTTTGTCTCGAGTTCAAGTATAGGTTTTTCAAAATCCAGTCCATTGGCCATAAGATCAATCCACTATTGTGACTTCTGTGCCATTAGCCACTATCGCGTAAAGCTCTTCCACGTCGCGATCCAGCATCCTTATGCAACCGCTCGTCGCCTGTTTGCCCACAGTGTCAGGATCTACTGTCCCATGCATACCATAACCTTTTACAGAAAGGCCCATCCATCTTGAGCCAAGGATATTATCCGGGCTCTCCGCAGGCACAATAGCTCCCTGAGTATACCAAACCGGGTCTTTTATTTTATTTATCACTGTAAAGGTGCCAACGGGTGTAGAATTGTTTTCGCCTGTCGCGACTCTGTACACCTTGACAACTACCTCGTCATCTGTAAGAAGCGTTAAAAGATTCTGTGATTTATCAATAAGTATCTTGTATTTGGACTTTGATACCTTGAGCTTTGAGCCAACGCGTATTACATCGCTCTCCAGGGAATTAGAGGCCTTGATAAGGTCTATTGTTGTGCCGAATCTTTTTGCTATCTTTGAAAGCGTATCTCCCGGCTCAACTTCATAAAGCACGTCCTTGTCAGTTATTATAGATGAAAAAAGTATCTCTTTATTGAGTCTGCCTAATATCTCCTGCACCTCAGCTATATTGTCCAAGTTCTGATATCTGCTTAATATCAGATTATAAATATCCCTTGCCTTGACTATCTCGTTATTTTTTTCATACGAGCCGGCTAGTTCAAAATATGCCTTACCCATGTCGTTCGAATCCTGGTCTTTTTCATCGGCCTTATCCAGCATAGTCCTGGCTTCATCCAGTTTATTTTCCGATATCAATTCTTTTATAGAGTCTGCTTCGGAAGCCTTCCTGCCTTTATTCGCGTTCTTTATGCCAAATACTACAAATACCAGAAGCACAATAGCCGCCACTGCTATACCTGCGCCCATAATCCTGTTATTCACTATACTGGCCCTCCTTATCGATAAGAAAAGATCGCAACAAATACTCCAAGCGCAGCGCCTATAAATACCTGGACAGGCGTATGCCCTAAAAGTTCGATGAGTCTTTCCTGCTTGATCCCTTTATTCAGGTAGATATCCTCTATTATCTGATTAAGCGCCTCTGCCTGTCTCCCGCTCTGCCTCCTGACGCCCTGTGCGTCAAACATTATTATAAAAGCGAAAAAAAAGGCTATGGCGAAGAATGGCGAGGAAAAACCAAATGTAAATCCGGTGGAGGCAGCCAGCGCCGCGACCGTAGACGCGTGTGAGCTTGGCATGCCGCCAGACCCTACAAACCATTTAAAATTAAATCTCTTCTCGCTCAAAACGCCTATGACCACCTTTAAGGTCTGAGCCAGGAACCACGCCAGAAGCACTGTCAGGAACATCTTGTTTTCTCTGATAGCTATAAAAAAATTCACCCTTCCTCCGTTTCATTGTGCCGGCATACAAAATTTGACTTCTTATTATTATATATAAGAGATATGTCCTATGGCAAGGAAAAAGAAATATGGCGTAGGAGGGTTAAAACTTTAAGGTTCCGCCTAAGGTAAAGGCAGTCTCGTTCACGAGTCTCATTTCAAAATTAAACAAGTACCAGCTTAAAAGAGACGGCATGATATCAAACCCCATGACAATACCTATTTCACGATTGTCATTGGCATTGTATGTGGAATACAGAAGACCTGTGGTTGACTGCGAAAAACTCACGTCCACATCTGTGCGATAGTACGTCAAGCCGCCATACGGGACTATGTAATAATCCCTCAACCCCATAGGGAATACATATTTCTTGCTCGCTATCAGGCTCGCCTGCAATTCATCTATCTCAAAGCTGTCGCTAGCAGCTGAACTGATACTTATCATGTCAACCCCGGCATCTGTCTTTCTA
The DNA here is from genome assembly GCA_018901615.1 of Candidatus Omnitrophota bacterium. Lineage (GTDB taxonomy): Bacteria > Omnitrophota > Gorgyraeia > Gorgyraeales > Gorgyraeaceae > JAHIEN01. Next base: position 10,583 of record JAHIEN010000129.1, read on the forward strand.
TACTGGGCATCAAGCGTCAGCTTGATCTTATAATCTTCAGATTCCCACAGTTTTAGCTTTGCTCCCCCGCCCCACACAAGGCCGGGTTCTGTCTCCATTGTAACATCATTTCCATTCTGCTCCCATTTAACCTTGAGATTACAGGTCCCTACTTTTATGTAGGGCTCGAACGCATCGCTAAAATTAGTCGAGAGCTTCAGCACGGCATTCTGGCCTTCTATCTTTGCATTTGTGACTTCAGAAGAGGTATGGAGTTTTCTGCTCGTTATGACCTCAATATCCACCCCTGTTTTAATGTTCCAGTTATACTCATACCTACTCAGCGTCTCGTTCACGGCCTTTTGTTTTAAATAGAGCGAGCCTTCTGGTATGGAGATATCAGGCCCGCCCACCGTAGCTGCCAGGCACGGCATCGCTATGCTTAAAATAAAACATGTCACCAGAAATTTTTTCATAAAATACCTTCTTTTTAAAACCTCATCGCTCCGCCAAGAGTCAGGGCTGTTTCACTGGCAAGCCTCAGTTCAACATTATAGGTAAAAGAGCTTGACAGGCTCGGCATTATATCGCAGCCTATTAAAAATCCATGCAGAGTCTTATTGTTTGCATCAAAAAGCGTGATATCATAACCCGGGTAAGAAGGGTCTCTGACCCTGGTAGATACTGTTGAATCAGAAGCTGTAATGCCAGTATAAGGGACTATAAAAACACTCTGAAACTTTAATGGCACTTCAAATTTCTTGCTAAGGACAAGCGCTGCCTGCCATTCTTCTATTTTAAATTCAGCTCCTGTATCTACAATGGTAGTACCGTTACTGGTAATCTCCTCGACATCTGGTTCTGTTGTCCTGTATTGTATATCACCCGTAAGCCTTAACCCCACCTCTTCAAATTCAAATATAATCCCTTTTATGCCTAATCCCCAGGCAAAGCCCCCTGTACTCTGCATGTCTATGCTATGAGTGTCGTTCTGTCGCCATTTTGCCTGTAAATTTGCCTGGCCGAATTTTACATAAGGCTCTACTCTGTTAAAGATATCAACGCCAAGTTTTGCCATAAACCACTGGCCTTTTACTTCTGCCTTTGTGACCTCTGATGTTGTGTTCAGATCTTTATCAAAAACAAATTCAAGGTCAATGCCACTTTTTATCTTTACTGCCTCTTCGTACTGATCCAGGTTCTGGTCTATAACCTGTTGCCGCAATATAGCTGATTTTGCAGGAATATCCAGGTCAATAGAATTTCCGACTGTAGCTCCAAAACAATGGGTTTCTGATGTAACTATAATGCTGGCCAGAAGTAAAGACAGAAGTAGAATCTTTCTTATCATTATAATAAAGATCCTTTCTTTTTGTTTCATACTGCTAAAATATACTATATTATTCTATTTTATAATGAAGTATACATTATGATATCCATATTGTCAAGCCTAGCCACTGATATTATAGGCCCCTTTTAAATATGAGAGGATTTTTTGAAAGAAAATACCCCCTCTTGTGTCTACTATATAAAGGGGAGGTGTGTCATGGTATCAAAAATACTTTCAGCCACTACAGTAGGAATAGAGGTAAGACAAATCGAGATCGAAGTGGATATCGCAAAGGGATTACCTGCTGTAGTTATAGTGGGCCTGCCTGATACAGCTATAAGGGAATCGCGGGACAGGGTGCGTTCCGCCATTAAAAATAGCGGGTTTGAATATCCGTCGCAAAAAATCACTATAAACCTGGCCCCGTGCAATATTAAAAAAGAAGGGCCATATTTTGACCTGCCAATAGCAATAGGGATCCTTACAGCCACAGGCCAGTTAGACCCAGAATATATAAAAGATTTTGTGCTGATTGGCGAGCTTGCCTTGAATGGCAGGATAAGGTCTGTAAATGGCAGCCTGCCCATAGCGATGTCTTTTAAAAACACTGATAAAAAACTTATACTGCCAAAAGAAAACTCCATGGAGGCAAGCGTGGTAGATGGCGTGACAATACATCCTGTCGAAACGCTCAACCAAGTCTATAATTTTCTGAACAGAACCCAGCCATTAGCGCCTCTTACAGCCATAGAAACAGCTCATATTGTCCGGCCCAAAAATTACGAACTAGATTTTTCAGAAGTAAAAGGCCAGTCATACGCCAAGAGGGCAATGGAAATCGCCGCAGCCGGAGGACACAATATATTGATGATGGGGCCGCCGGGCAGCGGCAAGACCATGCTGGCAAAAAGGCTTGCCACAATATTGCCTGATATGACAATGGAGGAGGCTATTGAAACCACTAAGATATACAGCGTATCAGGGCTCATGTCTCTTAAAACATCTATAATAATCGGAGAGCGGCCCTTCAGGTCCCCGCATCATACATCCTCTGACGCCTCTCTTGTTGGCGGCGGCAGTACGCCGAGACCAGGAGAGGTCAGTCTCGCTCATAACGGCGTATTATTCATGGATGAACTGCCTGAATTCCACAGGAATGTCCTTGAGTCCTTGAGGCAGCCCCTTGAAGACGGCTATGTAACTATCTCGCGAATAAACGCCTCTATAAGATTCCCCTCAAAATTCATGCTTGTATGCGCCATGAACCCCTGCCCGTGCGGTTTTCTGACAGACCCAAAAAAAGAGTGCCATTGCACCCCTCCGAGGATACAGAAATACCTGTCAAAGATCTCAGGGCCTCTTCTTGATAGAATCGATATCCACATAGAGGTCCCTTCTGTTAAATACAAAGACTTATCAGAT
>JAHIEN010000130.1 GCA_018901615.1 Candidatus Omnitrophota bacterium
AACCTAACTTCGCTGGATAAGAAAAGGCGCGATCTCCTGATTTCCGAGACTGTAGAAAAGAACGGTATCAGGACAATAACCAAGCGGCACTCTGTCTATATTATAGGTGATCATAAAAAAGTTTATAATGATGAGGACCTGGTGCCGGTAAATCTTCTTCATTCAAATTACAACAAACGCCACGTCTTTATACATAAGAAAAAAAACACCAAACTGGGAAAAGATAGTTTTATCTGCGACGTGGTAGGGAAGTTTCGCGCTGTTGTAAATGATGAAATATTTTCCATCGCGTTTAAGCATACCTTCGAGGTAGATTTTTTAGCTACAGAAACTGAATAAACATGGACTAAATAAACCTGGATTACCCCGACTGTCTTAAACAGCCGGGGTTTTTTTCTGATACCTTGTAATATATTGACTACCGAAATCTTCTATGATAAACTTAATTAAATCACGGAGGAGACGTTGAAAGTAACTGTTTTAGGTGATGGAGGTTGGGGGACTACCCTGGCGGCGCTTCTTAAAAACAAGGGGTTTGACGTTTCTTTGTGGGGCGCTTTCAAGGAAAATATACTTGCCTTAAGCAGAGACAAGGAAAACAAAAAATTTCTGCCCGGTATAATGCTTCCGGACAATATTGATTTTACCTCCGATGCGTACAGCGCTTGCGATGATACTAACCTCATAGTCATAGCTGTTCCATCCAGGTTTTTTAGAGAGGTCTTGACCAGGAACAGGAACGCCATAAAAGAATCAAGCGGCGGCCTTGTAAGCGTGACAAAGGGCCTTGAGCAAAAAACGTTTAAGCGCATGAGCGAGGTAGCGCTTGATGTTCTCGGCGAAAGGGACATTGCGGTTCTTTCAGGACCAAGCATAGCTCCTGAAGTGGCAAGGGGAATTCCTACAGCTGTAGTGGTTGCTTCACATGATGAGGTCTTTGCCCGCAGGGTAAGAGATATTTTCAGGACAGAGAGGTTCAGGATCTATACTAATTCTGATGTAACAGGCGTGGAGTTGGGCGGCGCCTTGAAGAATATTATTGCCATAGCGGCGGGTATTTCCGATGGCCTTGGTTTTGGAGCCAATACAAAGGCGGCAATACTGACAAGAGGACTTTTGGAGATATCGCGGCTCGGTATTGTGCTGGGCGCGTCCAGAGATACATTTATGGGGCTTGGCGGCCTCGGTGATCTGGTGACTACATGCGCCAGCCTCGAGGGCAGGAACAGGGGCTTTGGGGAAAATCTTGGTAAAGGCGGTAATCCGGAAGAACTTCTTAAAAAAAGCGTTATGGAAATAGAAGGTGCCTGGACAGCAAAAGCAACGCTTGAACTTGGAATAAAGCATAAAATAGATCTCCCGATTACACAGGAAGTTTATTCTGTGATATTTGAAAACAAGTCTCCACTTGCGGCAGTAAACGAACTGATGACGCGGGAACCCAAGGCGGAATAGGTATGTAAAGGTGTGGAATATGGGGGGCAAAAAGATGAAAAAAAAGGCTGTAATATTAATTACGCTTGGTATCGTAGGAGCTATATTTGTCTGCATGTATGATATTATTGCTGGAAAACCAGTATGCGATATAAGTGGACCAAAATCCATATCCGCTCTTGTAATCTGTGGACTTTTTATAATAACAGGGATTCGTTTTTTGTTAAGGCGATAAATGGGATACGTCCCCGAAGCTTATCAACCAACATAGCCTTATAATAGAAGGACAAGGCTATTTTTTTAGGTGGATTATGATGAGGATTGGAAAAGAGTATAGTTTAAAGATAATATTTCTGACGATAGGCATTGTATTATTGTCTACAAATCTTACTTATTCGTCCCAAGATGATTTACGCCTGCCAATTGGGACAGATGATGCTTATAAACGCATAGAAACAGTAGAGAATCATCTTTCAGAGCCTCAAAAATCAGATTATTTTTCTCTAAACTATTCACCCCTAGCATGGGAAGAAATAGCTCTTATAAGGGCAGCGTTACCTGCTATAACCAAGAGAAAACTTATAACCGTTAAAAGTTTCGGGATAGGAGGCGATGGTCATGAGCTCTATCAGACAGCTGATATTATACTGGACTACATTAAGGCAAATAATATACAAGGTGTTAAAATACAGCTTATAGCCTATGATAAGATAGAAAACAAGCTTCTATCGGTAAAAAGAGAGATAGAAAGCCAGCTGTCGGGGAGGTTGGATAATATAGAAATCAAATATATTCTCATTGACCTTAATAACAAGGAAAAATATGAAGTTTTAGTTAGAGAAAAAGCCGACATATTGTTTTGCAGAGCTACTTGGTTAGCATATCACAATAATTGGGATATTGACAGAGAGAAAGAGTTTGGCAATATGTTAGCAGATAATGTAAATGAAGGTGGAGTAATATGTATAAAAAATCTT
>JAHIEN010000131.1 GCA_018901615.1 Candidatus Omnitrophota bacterium
ATTGGCCTCGCCCGGAGGGCTCGGCACTTCCTCGGACATTTCGTCCTCGGTCGCTTCGTTACTTCGCGCTCACAATGACACAAGAACAACAGACTATGAAAATACTTATTGTCGCGGGAGGAACAGGCGGGCATCTTTTTCCAGCCATAAGGCTGGCAGAGGAGATTTTATCGCGCGGGACCGCAGAGGTTTTATTTATCGCGTCTTCGCGTAAGCAAGACAGAGACATTCTACGGAAAAAAAATATAGGGTTTCAGACCTTGCCGATAATCGGCATGCAGCGGAAAAATATATTCGCTATTTTAAATTTCCTGGCAAGACTATTTGTCGGGACCTTGAAGTCAATATATCTCCTTGCGCGTTTCAGGCCAGGCTGCGTAATAGGTTTCGGAGGGTTTGTGTCAGGCCCGATAGTGCTCCTGGCGTCTTTATCAGGCGCGAGGACCGTGATACACGAACAGAATGTATTTCCTGGAAAGGCAAACCTGTTGCTCGCGAAATTCGCGGACAAGATTGCCGTGAATTTCGAGGAGTCAATAAAATACCTGAAAGGGTTTGAGTCAAAGATCGTTGTCTCAGGGAATCCGCTGCGCCCTGGTTTGAAAAGGTCTGAAAAATCAAGGGATGGATTTACTATCCTTGCGATGGGCGGGAGTCAGGGCGCCCATACCTTAAATATACTTGTGCCTGAGGCATTAAACTTGTTGGAACCCTCGAGAAAAAACGCGCTGGAGATAATACATATCGCGGGCCACAGGGAAAAACAGGATGTTGAAAACGCGTATAAAGACAAGGGCATTGCTAACAGGGTATTTGCCTTTACGCATGACATGGGCAAGATTTACAGCGAGTGTGATTTTGTCATAGCAAGGGCAGGCGCCACGACTGTATCAGAGCTGGCGCATCTGGCAAAGCCCTCAATATTAATACCTTATCCTTTTGCGCAAGGCCACCAGAAGCTGAACGCGATGGTCCTGGAGCGCTCAGGCCTTGCTGTTATGGTAGAGGAACAGGGCCTGAAGGCCGAGACCCTGCGCGATATCATAACAAGGCTTATGGACAAAAAGACGCTGGCCCTTATGTCAGAAAAGGCCGCTCGCATAGACAATAGAGACGCGTGCGATATCTTGATGAAAGAGGCAATAGGTGGATAATAAAAATACAATACATTTTATAGGGATAGGCGGAGCAGGCATGAGCGGAATCGCGGAGGTGTTTTTCCGCCATGGTTACTCTGTCCAGGGTTCAGATATAAAAGCGACAAAGGTGATAAGCAGGTTAAAGGCCCTTGGTATACGCGTAAATGAAGCACATTCCGCTGAAAATATAAAAGGCGCGGATTATATTGTTTATTCCTCGTGCATAGGGGAGGGAAACCCTGAACTTAAAGAGGCGAAACGCAAAGGCATAAAGGTATTAAGGCGCATAGAGGCCCTGAATATGTTGACGGGCAATAAAAAACTCATAGCTGTATCAGGCGCCCACGGCAAGACTACCACAACATCTCTTATCTCATACCTATTGATAAAGGCAGGGCTGGACCCTACTGTATTTATAGGAGCGGATGTGGGTTTTCTCGACGGCAACGCGCGTTATGGCCAGGGCGAGATAGCGGTGACAGAGGCCGATGAGTCAGACGGGTCTTTTCTTTATCTTAACCCGTTCTACAGCGTCAGCACAAACATAGATATGGAGCACATGGATTATTACGCCAGCATGGACGATGTCATGACATCCTACAGGAGATTTATAGAAAACACAAGGGATGATGGCAGGGTATTCATTTGCGCGGAAGACGATCTATTGAGAGCATTGACAGGGAATAGCTCTAGGAGGATCACGCGTTACGGGTTCTCCCGTGAATCAGATATCAGGGCTGAAAATATCGAACTCATGGGCATGAACGGCTCCAGATTTGACCTTGTTGCTGAAGGCAGGGCAATGGGAAGGATGGGCCTGTCTGTAATGGGCGCCCACAATGTCCTGAACAGCCTTGCGGCAATAGGGATCGCTATGGATCTTGGAGTTGATTTTTCGCTGATACAGGATGCGCTAAAGGATTTCAGGGGAGCCGAGAGAAGGTTTAATATCACAAACATAGGTTCGGATATTGTAGTGATAGATGATTACGCGCATCATCCGACTGAGATAAAGGCGACATTGAAAATAATGGAGGATTCAGGCAAGAGGATAGTCGTGGTATTTCAGCCTCACCGGTATTCGAGGACAAAATATCTCAAGGAACAGTTCGGCAGCTGTTTTGACCTCGTTGATCACCTGGTGATCACTGACATATATTCGGCATACGAGAAGCCGATAGATGGGGTGAGCGCCATGGATCTATGCGAGAGCGTAAAAAGGCGCGGCCATAAAAACGTTTATTTTGTGCCTAAAGATGATATAATAAAACATCTTGTGGACGCGGTTCGGCCAGGAGACGCGGTTTTTATACTCGGAGCCGGCGACATAGGGGAGATGTCTGAGGTAATAGCAAAGGCCCTTAAAGGAGTGTGTCCGGACAATGCTAAGGCGTGAATACGGAAAACTGTTATCGCGTCACACGACATTAAAGATAGGCGGGCCTGTATTTTGCTGGATTGAGCCTGAAAATATCAACGATCTTTTCAACGCCATTACAATAGCGGGAGACGTGCAAAAAGACCTTGCCATAATAGGCGCGGGCTCCAATATACTCGCGCGCGAGCAGGGCTTTGACGGAATCGCGGTCTACCTGGGCAGAGGCTTTGATTTTATAGAAAAAGAAGAAGATGATATTGTCAGGGTCGGCCCTGGCTTACCTGTTTCTCTGCTCGTAAAGAAGACCGCTGAATGGGGATTGACAGGCTGCGAGTTCCTGGCAGGCATACCCGGCTCTTTTGGCGGCGCGTTGTTTATGAACGCTGGCACGCGCGACATAGAAGATCCCAACAGGATGAGAGAAGTAAAAGATATAGTAGTTGATGTGGATGTCATTAATGTGAAAAATATAAAAAAGGAGACCCTGAAGAGAAAAGACATCCCATTTACGTACCGCTCTTCAGGCCTTGACGGAAGGTGCGTGATTTCCGGAAGATTAAAACTGGAAAAGGCTGGTGAAGAGATAATAAGAAAAAGGATGGGATCTTTTGTAAAGAGCCGCGAGTGGATGAAAAAACTTGGTTTTCCGTCAGCGGGAAGCGTATTTAAAAACCCTGACAGCGCCATGCCGGCCGGCAGGCTGATAGAAGAAAGCGGCCTTAAGGGCGCAAGGGTGGGCGGCGCGGAGATATCAAAGGCCCACGCTAATTTTATCGTGAATACAGGCGGCGCCACATCAAAAGATGTAATGGAATTGATAGAGCTGGCAAGAAAAAACGTCAGGGATAAGTTCGGCATAGAGCTGGAACTAGAATTAAAATTAATTTAATATAACATGAAAAATAGTGCTAAAAAGAGAGTCGGCGTATTAATGGGCGGGCCATCCCGCGAAAGAGATATCTCAATAAAGTCGGGTAAAGCTGTGTGCAGGGCGCTGGAGAGTAACGGCATAAAACCTGTGCCCCTGGAGTTGATAAAGGCCTCTACCATGAATGGCTACAGGGACCAGGTCTCGGACATGATATGCTTGTCTGATATAGATGTGGCGTTTATAGCCCTTCACGGAGAGTTTGGCGAAGACGGCTGTGTCCAGGGGGTTCTTGAAGGATTAAATATCCCTTATACAGGGAGCAGGGCAAAGGCATCGACCCTGGGCATGGATAAGGTAAAATCAAAGGCTATTTTTGAATCAAAAGGCATACTGACGCCGCGTTATAAGGTGATTACGCTTGCAAATGAAAGAGGGAAAGACTTAGCCTTGCCCGCCCTGATAAAAGAACTGGGTTTACCTTTGGTGGTGAAGCCTTCGAATGAGGGTTCAAGTATAGGCCTGTCAATAGTAGAATCAGAAAACGGATTTATTGATGCCCTTAATAATGCCTTGGAGCACAGTGACAAGGTAATAATAGAAGAATATATCGCGGGACGCGAGATCACAGTAGGCATACTGGAAGACAGGCCTCTGCCTGTTGTTGAGATAATACCTGGCAAAAGATTTTTTGATTTTGAAGCCAAATATAAAAAAGGCATGACAGAATACAGGACGCCTGCTGACATCGAGCAAGAGGCGTACAGGGCTTCTCAGGAAATTGCCCTGGAATCTCACAGGGCGCTTGGCGCCAGATTTTTCTCGCGCGTTGACATGATATTGACCAAGGACAATATCCCCGTGGTGCTCGAGGTAAACACCATACCCGGCCTGACAGAGACAAGCCTTTTGCCCAGGGCAGCCCAGGCGGCTGGGATAGATTTTAATAAGCTTATTATTAAGATACTGGAGTCGGCGTTATGGTAAAAGTAAAAAAGCAGAAAATCCGCGTAAGAAACAAAAATTCCATATTCCAGGGGAAAAGACCCATGGACCCGAAAGCTATTTTTAAATTTTTAATCGGCTTAATAGTGCTGGCCATTTTAGGCCTTGGGCTGGTCAGGCTTAAGTATATGTTTGTGGATTCTGACCATTTTCTTATCCAGGGTGTTGACGTGAAGATTTACGACGAGAGCGGCGCTTTGAGAAACCTTTCTCTTAAAGATCTGGGAGATGAAGGCATAATCGGAGCCAATATATTTTTCGTGGACCTCAGCGCCATAAAAGATCAGATAGAGGCCAATCACCCTGAATATAAGAGAGTGGTTGTAAAGAGGGTCTTGCCTAACATGCTGACCGTAGAGGGTATTTTACGCAGGGCAGTCGCTCAGATACGATCTGACAGGTACTACCCTGTAGATAGAGAAGGGGTCTTACTTCCCGACGTGGTAAACTTTCCCATGCCTGACATCCCGATCATTACAGGCCTTGGCACAAACCTCGCTAAGATCTCGAAAACCAAGCTCAGTAAATACGAAGAGCAGAATCTTCAGAATGCTATAAGTTTAATAAACGAGATAGAGACCAATGACAAACTAAAGAAGTACAGGCTGAAACTGGTTGATATTACTGATCCGGGTAACCTGACATTTTTCCTGGAAGCTATAAACGTCGAGATAAAGATAGGTAATTCTGATTTTCGTGACAGGTTCAATGTCCTTGCCACAGTCATGGATCAGCTGGGCCAGGATATAAATAATTTTAAATATATTGACCTGCGTTTTGAGGACCCGATCATGGGGCCGAAATAGGAGTGATATGCGCGCGGATATAGTCTGTGGTCTTGATATCGGGGCGTCTGTTATAAGGGCATTAATAGGCCATGTCTCAGGCGCCAAGAGCGAGATATTGGGTTTTGCCGAGTCCCCGACAAGAGGTTTTTCAAAGGGTGTTGTCTCGAACCTCAGCCTTTTATCAGACGCGATAGAGGAAGTCGTATCAAAGGCAGAGGATGCGGCGCATCGCAGGGTCCGCAAGGTCATAACCAATGTCGCCGGGGCCCATATAAAGAATTTTAAAAGCCGCGGCTCTGTCCATATATCTGACAGGCCCAGCGAGATCACGGAACAGGATATAAAGAGATGCGTAGAATCAGCAAGACTTATTGCCATGTCCCTTGATAGAGAGGTGGTGCACTTAATACCGGAAAAATTTTATATCGATGACAAAATAGAGATAAATGACCCGCTGGGGCTTTTTGGCTCAAAGCTGGATGTGGATTTAAACATTGTCACGTCCCTGGTCAGTATCCTTCAGAACCTGACAAAGGCCATTAACCTTGCCGGATACGAAGTGGAAGATATCATAACTTCAGGAGTCGGGACTGTCCTGGCAGTATTTGACCGTCAGGAATTGGAAGAAGGCGCGATATTGATAGACGTTGGCAAGGACCTTATAGAGGCCGCGTTGTTTATGGAGGAAAGATTAAAAGATTGCTTCTATTTTCCTTTTGGCAGCGATGATCTGACGCAAGCCCTGCAGGATAAATTAAGGATAATGTTTAATGAGGCGGAAGAGCTCAGGATGAAATATGGCATAGTCTCTAAAGACAGCCGCGAATTATTTGACGACTCTCAGATACTTATACCGTCGCCAAAGGATGAAACAGGCCCCGACGACCGCGAAGATACTCAGTCTGATCATAAAAGATCGGGGGGAAACTGGGTAGATTTTGAGAAACCAGGTGCCGGGGCCTTTTCACCCGCTGGGTCCGAAAGGGCCATTGCGGTTTCAAGACAGGAGATCTTCAACATACTATTCCCGAAAGTCGAAGAGATAATGGGGAACGTCTATAAAAAGATAGAGCCATTTCTCAAACAGAAGAAGAACCTGCCCCGCATTTACGTGGTGGGCGGCGTGTCAAGGATGGATGGTTTTATAGAGGCGGTAGAGGACATATTCAAAGTGCCTGTTGACATGGGGAGGATCCGGGATCCCAGGGATTTTAATGATGCGAGATTTGCCTGCGCGCTGGGCCTGATGAGATACGGCGCCTGCAAGGCGGCTGAAAAAAAAGGCGGTAGTATCTTTAATGTAAACAGTTTTGCCGGAAGGATATTGTCAAAAATCCAGGAAATATTTTCGGAATATTTTTAAATAACAAATAGGAGTATTATTATGATAGGTATAATCGGAGCTGGCAATATGGGGAAGGCCATAGCTGCTAGAATGGATGAGAAGGTGATGATGAGTGATACGGTCAGGTCAAAGCTGCGCGTACGCGGCAAAGGCCGTATTTCAGCTGCCAGGGATAACATTGATCTTGTCAAGCGCTCAAAAGTAATCATCCTCGCGGTCAAGCCGCAGAATATCACGGCAGTTTTAAAAGAAATAAAGCCTTATATATCCGGGCAGCTTATTATTTCCATAGCCGCTGGCATCAAGACTATTTTTATAGAAAAGGCCTTGGGCAGGGTCAGGGTGGTCAGGGTGATGCCCAACATGCCTGCCCTCGTAGGCAAGGGTATCTCCGCTGTTACGGCAGGCAGGTCAGCTCATAGAAAAGATATTGTCATAGCGCGCGGGATTTTTTCAAAATTGGGCGACGTGGTTGAAGTCAGGGAATCTCTTATAGACGCTGTTACCGCTTTAAGCGGCAGCGGCCCGGCCTATTATTTTTTATTTACGGATTTATTGATAGAGGCC
>JAHIEN010000132.1 GCA_018901615.1 Candidatus Omnitrophota bacterium
TTAAATCAACGAAAACAAAATCTTGCGGCAGCTCGTATGCTGCGCTATACTGCTTGGAAGACGAACCGCTTTATTACGCTTCCGGCAGGCTTAGAAGCAGTTATGCAACCTGTTTGAGGTCAAACTCGCAAAAAAATTCCGATACTCACAAAGCTGCGCTTGAGATTGCTCTAAATAAAGGCGATTTTCAAAAGAGAGCAGCTTTTAAAAAAATGAGAGATAACGATTTGGCCGGTCTTATATTTTCTAATCATAATAAAGACGCTTATATTATTGCAATAAGAGGCTTAGCTCATGTAGATTTAGTTGATTTATTAACAAATCAAGGTTTAGGCGTAAATAATTATATTTCTGCAAAAGCTCTGAGATATATGAAAGAAAGCTTGAGTCTGGATAGTTTAAAACCGTTTTTGTCAAGGTCTGTAAAAAGGTCTATATAAAAAGTATGGTTTCTACTAGTTACTATTTTGTCACTAGCCCACAGTCATTATTCCCTACCTTGTTTATCGCCATAGATATAGCTACTGGTGCAGACTATACCCTCGTGTGTCCATGGGTTGAGTTTGTAATTCCTGCCAGCTGCATTCCTGTAACCCCTTAAAGAGGGGGATAGGATGTCTCTTTCCATTCCCGGTTCTGGAGCAGATTTTGCTTGCGCCGCGAAAGTCTTTGCGGCATCAAGCAGAAAATGGAGCCCGCGCGGATAGGTTCCTGTGGGCGGAATACTGAGCCCCGATTTATCGGAGCGAATGTATAACCGCCAGTCGGCATTTTTTGCTTGACAAGTTTTATTGATGTGTTATAATCTCTACTAAAACAATAGTCATTATAGAGATTAGGAGGTAGCCATGAAGATAAGCTATAAAAGTGATTACGCGCTCAAGACATTACTTGAACTGGCATTGCATTATAATAAAGGTGTGGTTTCGATCAATGATCTTGCGAAAAAAGGCGATATACCCTATAAATTTCTTGAACAAGTACTCCTGACCTTGAAAAAAGGTGGTTTTGTGGACAGTAAGCGCGGGGTGAGCGGAGGTTACTTTCTGGCAAAAGCTCCGGGTACGATTACCCTGGGAGAGGTAATAAGATTCATAGAAGGGCCCATAGAACCTCTGATGTGCGCTTCCAAAAAAAGTTACGACGAGTGCAAAGATTTTAATTCCTGTGTGTTCAGAGATATATGGAACCAGGTTTATACCGCGACAGCCATGGTCGTAGATAGCGTTACATTTGGCGAGCTTGTAAGACGGGCTAATGCAAAACATAAAGAAAGTCATGATTATGTATATACTATTTAAAATAAGGAGGCTGCGATGTCCAGGATATACAATGATATAACAGAAACAATTGGGAATACGCCATTGGTCCGTTTGAGTAAAATCGCCAAGGATACCGGAGCAGAAATACTTGCCAAGCTCGAATCCCTTAATCCCGCAGGCAGTGTTAAAGACAGGATAGGTCTTTCCATGATAAAAGATGCTGAAGAAAAAGGCATATTAAAGCCAGGCGGCACGATTATAGAGCCCACGAGCGGAAATACAGGGATCGCGCTTGCGTTTATTGCCGCGAGGCGAGGCTATAAACTGATCATTACAATGCCTGATACCATGAGTATTGAACGTCGCCAGCTTTTAAGGTTATTCAACGCAGAGATAGTGCTTACTCCTGGAGAAAAAGGCATGAAAGGCGCGGTTGACAAAGCAGAAGAGATCTTGAAAAACACAAAAGGCGCTTTTATGCCGCAGCAATTTAAAAACCCTGCGAACCCAAAGATCCACAGGGAGACTACTGCAGAAGAGATATGGCAGGATACAGGCGGAAAAGTTGATATTCTGGTAAGCGGAGTCGGTACAGGCGGCACTCTTACAGGAGTTTCCAGCGTCCTTAAAGAAAGAAACAAGGCCTTTAAGACAATAGCTGTTGAGCCAGCTGATTCTCCTGTTCTTTCAGGCGGAAAACCAGGCCCGCACAAGATACAGGGCATAGGCGCAGGATTTATCCCTGATGTCCTGGACAGGTCATTGATAGACGAGGTATTTGTGGTCAAAAACAGCGAGGCGTTTTCAATGGCGCAGCGCCTGGGCCGCGAAGAAGGCATACTGGCAGGCATATCATCCGGAGCGAATGTATTTGCGTCATTACAGGCAGCGAAAAGGCCGGAGAATAAAGGCAAGAGCATTGTAACTATAATCTGCGATACGGGAGAGAGATATATAAGTACGGATTTGTATAAATGAAAGGGGTGATTCTGCATGTTATGGCTGATGTTTAGCTTTGCTCTATAACTTGCGCGTTCGTAAAAAATTTGTTACAATAAAAACTGCCCCTCGTCCGCCTAAGGCGGACTCGGGACAAAATTTACTTCACTAGGGTTCAGAAAATTTTGGAGGCATAAAATGGCGAAGACAATAAAAGAGATAAATGAAAAAATCAAAAAAGGCAAGGCAGTTGTCGCTACTGCAGAAGAAATAATAGGCCTTGTTGAGAACGATGGCCTTAAAAAGACAGCCGAACGGGTGGATGTTGTCACCACAGGGACGTTTGGGCCAATGTGTTCATCGGGCATCTATTTCAATATAGGTCATGCAAAACCAAGGATAAAGCTGGGGGGCGGCAAGGTGACTGTAAACGATGTCCCTGTTTATGCTGGCTTTGCAGCAGTGGATCTATTTCTTGGCGCTACTGCGCTGCCAGAGAACGACCCTCTGAATAAGGTCTATCCAGGAGAGTTTAAATATGGCGGTGGACACGTAATCCAGGAGCTGGTGGCTGGCAAAGACGTAAAACTTTCCGCTGCTGCGTATGGTACAGATTGTTACCCGCGCAAAAAACTGGAAACCCTTATAAATATAAAAGATCTCAATGAGGCAGTCCTTTTCAATATGAGGAATGTCTATCAAAATTATAACTGCGCGGTAAATCTTTCTGACAGGATGATTTATACCTATATGGGTTCATTAAAGCCGCAGCTTGGCAATGCCTATTATTGTTCAGCGGGCCAGCTGTCGCCTCTTCTGAATGACCCTTATTACAAGACCATAGGTATAGGAACAAGGATATTCTTAGGAGGAGGCACAGGTTATGTGGCATGGCAGGGCACACAACATGCCCCTACTGTAAAACGCAAGACAACCGGTATACCGCAGGCACCTGCAGGCACGCTTGCTGTAATAGGTGATCTGAAAGAGATGTCCCCTGATTATCTTGCAGGCGCGACCTTCCAGGGTTATGGGGTTACTCTTACAGTGGGCATAGGCGTCCCAATCCCTATTCTTGATGAAGAGATCTTGAAATTCACTGCTGTTAAAGACGAAGAGATCTGGACACAGATAGTGGACTATAGCGATGCGTACCCTAATTGTAAGCCAGGGAGCCTTGGGGAAGTAAACTACGCTCAGCTTAAGACCGGGAAGATTCAGGTCAATGGCAAAGAAGTGCCAACAGGAGCTCTTTCCAGCTATTCAAAGGCAGTAGAAATAGCTGGCGAGCTAAAGGAGTGGATCCAGAAGGGTAAGTTCCTTCTTTCAGAACCAGTAGCGCCTATACCAGGCGCTGAAAGCGGCCTTACATTTAAGCCCCTTAAAGAACGGCCAATAGAATAAGCGGTTATGCAAGTGTGGATAACATGTGGATAACCAGGTTACAAGAGTTACAATTTTAGTGAAATTTTGTAACTTTTGTACCGCGAACGAAATGTGAGGTAAATATATGCGCGACAGAGTTGAGAAGGCTATAGAAAAAATAAGACCGTTTCTACAGAAAGATGGCGGGGATATAGAGCTGGTAGATATTACAGGCAATGTAGTCAAGGTAAGGCTCAAAGGCGCCTGCAGCGGTTGTCCTATGTCACATATGACCTTGAAGCAAGGCGTTGAAAAGGCCCTGAAAGAAGATGTCCCTGAGATAGAAAAAGTAGAAGCAGTAGCTTAGCTGTTCGAGGTTTAACCTCGAACACGTAACAGAGATCCTTCGTCCGCCTCAGGCGGACTCAGGATTAAATTCGCACTTATCATCCGCCTTAGGCGGATGATGCGCTCATTTAAATATGAAAATCCCTTCTTCCAGCGTTTCTCGGATCTCTCTCTATTACAGGACTGTTTTAGCTATCAAGGATAAAAAAGTCATATCCTCCCAAGACATTGCGCTTCTTGCTGGGTTTAGCGCTGCGCAGGTCAGAAAAGACCTCGCGTATTTCGGCCAATTTGGGACTCCTGGCCGAGGTTATTCAATAGAATTGTTAAAAAAGGAACTGAAAAAGATCCTTGGCACGGATCGAGAATGGGATGTTGCTATTGTTGGAGTTGGTAATCTTGGCTCAGCGCTTCTGGCCTACAAGGGTTTTAAACATCAGGGATTTAATATAAGGTACGCGTTTGATAATGACGCGAAAAAGATAAACAAAATAAAACAGGGCGTGAGGATACGCCCGATACAGGCCCTTAAGCAGGTAGTGAAGGCCAATAAGATAGACATCGCGATTGTTGCAGTGCCGCATGAAGCGGCACAGGATGTTATAGATATGCTCATTGCCTCTGGCATAAAGGCCATACTGAACTTTGCTCCGAGAAGGCCAAAGGCGCCTGAATATATAGAATTGTTAAATATAGACCTTTCAATAGAACTGGAAAGGCTTACCTATTTTTTACAAAGGGGTAAAAGGTGAAGCTTTTTGTAATCATAGTATTTTTGGTCACCTACGCCTCTATAGTATTATTGAACCGCAAGATCAATCCGCTAGTGTCTGTCTTCGCAGGCGTGGCCGTTCTTTTGGCGTCCCGGGCAGTAAGCATAACTCAAGTCTTCCAGAGCATAAATTTTAATGTCCTGGGTGTTTTTCTCGGAACAATGATTTTATCCGGGCTCTTTATCTACTCCAATGTGCCCGGGTTTCTTGCGGTAAAACTCGTTGCTAAATCCAAAAATGTCGGGATAGCGCTTTTATTGATGTGCCTGCTCGCGAGTTTCATCTCAAGTTTTACAGACAACGTGGCAACAGTGCTTATAGTGGCGCCTATCGCATTCGAGGCAGCTAAAAAATTAAAGGCAAACCCTGTTCCATTCCTGATAGGGATTGCCGTAAGCTCAAACCTGCAAGGCTCAGCGACTATGATAGGAGATGCGCCCAGTATAATCCTCGCGATGTCTCACAGGATGAACTTTATGGATTTTTTTTGGATGAAAGGCCGTCCTGGCGTAGCGTTTGCGGTTGAAATAGGGGCAGTCGCGTCTTTCATAGTTTTGTACTTACTGTTCAGGAAGTTCAAACAGGGTGTTCAAGAGTTAGAGCCGATAAAGATTAAGACATGGGTCCCGACTATTCTGATGATTCTTATGATAGTCAGTCTTGGCGTATCAAGTTTTATTGTCAATAAACCTTATCATAGCATTGCGCTTATATGTCTTTTCTTTGGAATTGCAGGGTTTTTATGGCATATGATCTATGGTAAAGAGAGATTTTCTTTCACAAAAAACATAAACTGGCATACCTTTTTCTTTTTGATAGGCGTTTTTATTCTCATAGGAGCGCTTTCACAGGTTGGAATCATAAGAGACATCGCAGGTTTAATATCCAGGCTGACTGGCGGAAATATATTCCTGACATTTACATTGATCGTGTGGATTTCAGTCCTGTTGTCAGCTTTTATAGATAATATACCTTATATTACAGCCATGATACCTGTTGCGACTATCCTTGCCTCTCAAACTGGCGCAAAACCGGAGTTATTCCTCTTTGGTCTTTTGATAGGCGCGACGCTGGGTGGCAACATCACGCCAATAGGCGCGTCCGCAAATATCGTATCAGTGGGCATGCTGAGAGATCGCGGCTACAACGTGGGCTTTAAGGATTTTCTTAAAATAGGCCTTCCATTCACACTGGCAGCTGTTACAGCCGCTTATATATTTCTCTGGTTCACCTGGCGCTAATCCGCCAGCCCCAAATGAATATATGCCTGGTTTGGCTTAGAAATATTTAAGGAACTCGACGGGTTTTCTTTCTATTTGAGGCGCGTCTTTTGAGTCAAAGTAGCCTATGGCAATCGGGGCGACCACCGTGTAATTATCAGGGATTTCGAATTTTCTTCTGAACCACTCATCCTTATCAAGTACATTCATCATGCCTATCCAGCAAGTTCCGATATTCATTGACCGCGCTGATAACATCATGTTTTGCGCGGCCATTGCGCAGCCGTCTTCGTATGCAAAACTGTCTTTTCTGCCCAGGACTATTATTACACACGGCGCATGGTAGAAAATGCTGAAATCTTTTACATCCATGCGGCGCTTGTAACGCAAAAGCTTGGGATCTTTTTCAATTAATCTTTTAATATAGGGTATAGACCTGTCAGAGAGTTCTTTTATAAGGGCCTTATCCTGCGCTACAATAAAACCCCATGGCTGCTCATTCATGCCGCTCGGTGCCCACCTCGCAGCCTCTATCAAAGTCTCTATGGTTTCTCTTGATATAGGCTTATCAAGGTATTTGCGTACGCTCCTGCGGGTTTTTATCAACTCAAATATTGTATCCATAAATATATTCTTCCACACAAAAAGGTTTTTGTCAACGGACGTTGCCAGTTGAGCAATTTCGCCACGAATCCTTGATTAACAATATGCTTGATTATTGGCCGTAAACTAACTATACTGAAAACTATTATGGGAAAAAAATATGACGCGATACTCTGTGACCTTGGGAATGTCCTTATTAATTTCGACCACAGGATAGCGGTCAGGAAGATCCTGCGGTACACGCCTAAAAATGAAGAGGAGATCTACAGCCTCTTTTTTGATTCGTCTTTTACAGAGTTGTACGAAGAAGGAAAGATTGATCCTGCGGAGTTTTTCAGGCGGGTAAAAAAGACCATCAAGCTTGATCTGGACTATGATGAGTTTTTTCTTATCTGGAACGACATATTTTTTGAGACCCCCTTAAATAAAAAAATGCAGGATTTTTTAAAGAAGGTAACGTCGGTTTATAAGCTTGTCATGATCTCCAATCTCAATGTGACGCATTTCGGATTTCTTAAAAAGCAAATGGATATCTTTAAGGAATTTGACAGCTTGATTCTTTCATATGAGACAGGATGCAGAAAGCCGGCGCCTGAGATTTACAGGGCTGCGCTTGCGTCTGTCAGGGCCTCAAGCGATAAGGCATTTTATATAGACGACAGACAGGATTTGATAGAGGCCGCCTCAGGACTTGGCATAAAAGGGATTGTTTTTGATAATGAAAATGCATTTGAAAAGATCGAAAGGGTACTGGGAAATGATTTTAGTTAGCGCATGCCTGGCAGGTGTAAATTGTACATGGGATGGAAAAAACAGACTCAACCTCGAGATTAAAAAGATGGTAGATAATGGATTGGCTGTGGCGATCTGTCCTGAAGTAGCTGGCGGCAGGTCTACCCCAAGGACAAGGACAGAGATAAAAGGCGGGAGTGGCGAAGACGTGTTGGACGGCAGGGCAAA
>JAHIEN010000133.1 GCA_018901615.1 Candidatus Omnitrophota bacterium
AAGATAGGCGATATTTCAAAGGTAACAGCCCCGCCTTACGATGTAATATCCCCGGATGAACAGAAGGCCTTATACGATTCTGACCCGTGTAACATAATCCGTGTTTTATTTGGCATGGACATGCCGGGAGACGATCCCAAAGAAAATAAATATACAAGGGCGGCCAGGTCTCTAAAAGAATGGCAGGGTGAAGGCGCCCTGAAAAAAGATCAAGAAGACTCGATTTATATTTACCTGCAGGGGTTTTCTATTGAAGGCGAGATGAAGCAAAGGCTGGGTTTTATCGCGCTTTTAAAATTAGAGGATTTTGACACAAAGACATCCAGCGTTTACCCGCACGAGAATACGCTCCTCGCGCCTAAAGAGGACAGGTCCAGGCTTATAAATTCTATCGAGGCAAACCTGGGCCCTATATTCGCGCTTTTCGCGGACGAAGACATGTCCATTGATAATATCCTCGCTAGAGAGACAAAGTCTGACCCGATAATAGATATCGTAGACCTCCATGGCATAAGAAATAAACTCTGGCGCGTGTCCGATAAAGCCACGACCCGGGAAATAGTCAGGCTGATAAAAGAGAAAAAACTTTTCATCGCTGACGGCCACCACAGGTATGAGGTAGGCCTGGCGTTCAGTAAAACAAAAAAAGACCCGAAGTACGGCTACACCCTCGCGTATTTTACAGACCTTTACGCTGATGGCATAGTAGTGCTTCCTGTGCACAGGTTGATTTCCGGAGCCAGCAAAGACTCCTTGTCCAGCCTTGTCAGAGACCTGCAAAATGTCTTCAGCGTGAAGAAGTTCGATTCCAAAGAAAACGCCAGGCAGTTTCTTATGGACGCGGGCAAAGACGAAAAAAGATTCGTCATGTATGACGGCAACGGCTTTACAGGCCTGAAGCTGGATAAAAAAGATTCTCTTGATGTGGCAGTGCTGCATGATTTTGTAATAGCCCCGTTACAGAAAAAGATCGAGGCCGGCGGAGGCAAGATTTCAATAGATTTTACAAAGGACATGGATTATGCTATAAATGAGGTGGCCCAGGGCAGGCATTCAGTGTCAATGATGCTTAACCCTACTAAGATTACTCAAATACGCGATATGGCGTTTGCCGGAAAGCGCATGCCGCAGAAGTCGACGTATTTTTATCCAAAGGTCCTGACAGGCCTGGTAATAAATGTGTTCTAAAGATAACTTATAAACATGCTTTTATTCAAAAAACCAAAATATACAGTAGTAAAGGTCTCGAAGCGCAAAGGCGTGCCTGACGGTACCTGGCTAAAGTGCGAAGGCTGCGGCGAGATGATCTATAAAAAGACCCTGGACGAAAATCTCAAGGTCTGCCCGAAGTGCAATTACCATTTTATAATAGGCGCCTATGAACGCATAGGCATGTTCCTTGATAATGGAAGTTTTGAGGAATTTGACAAGGGCATGAAGCCGAGAGATTTCCTTAATTTTAAAGGCCCAAAGACTTATATAGAAAAGATAGAAAAAGATACCATAGCTACCGGCATGGAAGAAGCGGCAGTGATCGGCAAAGGCAAGATAAACAATAAAAATATCGGGTTTGCTGTGACTGATTCGCGTTTTATCATGGGGTCTATGGGCTATGTGGTTGGAGAAAAGATAACAAGGATCATAGAATACTCCACAGAAAACAGCCTGCCGGTAGTGATAATCTCTGGATCTGGCGGAGGCGCCAGGATGTACGAAGGCATGATCTCTCTCATGCAGATGGCAAAGACTTCAGCGGCCCTTAGCAAGCATCACAAGGCAGGACTTTTGTACTTATCGATCCTGACAAATCCTACCATGGCAGGAGTCCTGGCAAGTTTTGCCTCTCTGGGGGACATTATCATGGCAGAGCCAAAAGCCCTTATTGGTTTTACTGGACCCAGGGTCATAGAGCATACAATACGCCAGAAGCTCCCAGATGGTTTTCAGAGATCAGAGTTTCTCCTGGAGCATGGCCTGATAGACATGGTAGTGAGCCGCAAAAACCTTAATTACACAGTTTCGCAGCTAATAGACTATCTATCTTAACTTGACTTTTAATGGCAAATTGATTAAAATCGTTTAATTGAGCAAAGAAAAGGATTTTAAGTCATGGCGCAAGTCAGCCTTAGAGATTTGAAAAAGGTATTTCCTGGTAATGTAGTAGCAGTAGACTCCGTTAGCCTGGGGATTGAAAACAAGGAATTTCTGGTGATTGTAGGGCCTTCCGGCTGCGGCAAGTCAACCACGCTCAGGATGATAGCAGGCCTTGAGACAATCACTGAAGGCGAGGTATGGATAGGCAATAAGATGGTCAATGATATACCCGCTAAAGACAGGGATATCGCCATGGTATTTCAGAATTACGCGCTCTACCCGCACATGACTGTATATGAAAACATGTCTTTTGCCCTAAGGCTTCGCAAGTTTCCAAAATCAGACATAGACCAGCGAGTCAAAGAGGCCGCTGAGATATTAGGTATAGGCAAGTTGCTTAACAGGAGGCCTCGCGAACTTTCAGGCGGCCAGCGCCAAAGGGTAGCGGTGGGAAGGGCCATTGTGAGAAAACCAATGGTCTTTTTGTTTGATGAGCCGCTTAGCAATCTCGATGCCAAGATGCGCGTCCAGATGAGGACAGAATTAAATAAACTCCACATAAAACTCCAGTCCACCATGATATACGTCACGCATGACCAGACAGAGGCCATGACAATGGGCGACAGGATCGTGGTCATGAAAGACGGCGTGATACAGCAGGTAGCTGATCCTATCGCACTTTATGATAAGCCGGTCAATAAATTCGTCGCGGGTTTTATAGGTTCGCCGCCCATGAACTTCATAGATGGAAAGATCATAAAGAAAGACGGCAAGCTCTACTTTACTGAAGATGGGTTTAAGGTAAAGCTTGTCGAGGACATGTACAAAAAGATAACGCCGTATGAAGGAAAGGAAATAACCTTCGGCTTAAGGCCTGAAGATATATATGACAAACTCTTTGTTTCAGATGCCTCGCAAGATAATATGGTAAAGGCTGTGGTAGAGATGGTAGAACCAATGGGCGCAGAAGTATTTTTGTATATCAAGACGAACAGAAGTTCCTTGATCGCCAGAGTCGGGGGCCATGACAAGCCAGAGGTAGGTCAGGACATGGAACTGGTTCTTGACATGAGCAATGCCCATTTCTTTGACAAGAATACTGAAGAGTCCATAGTGTAATATAAAAAAAATGATTCGCTATGGAATTAGAAAATAAAAACCATGTAAAAATAGGAACACTGTGCAGCGTCAGTTTCCTTGTCATATCCTACCTGATATTCCGGACAGGGCTTCCTAAGATTCCGACGATACTTCTCTATAATCTGATAATAATTTTTTCCCTCCAGAGTCTTGGCCTGGGCAGAGGAGTCTTATGCCTGGCCGCGGCCGTATTTCTCACCACGCTTTTAGCCATATCCATGAATTTTTATTATGCCTTGAACGTGGTTGTTTTTTTTATCGTGTTTTTGATCGTTAACAGCAGGATGCAAAACAAGGATTATTATACCCGCATAATCCAGGCGCGCATAGAAGAGGTAAAGGAAAACACTAACGTGCTGTCAGATGAACATGAAAGACACAAAAAAGAAACGCTTTTGCTCGAGAAAAAAGAAGAGAGATACAGGCTGCTGAAAGATGTGACATCTACATTAAATTCCACGCTTTCCATAGATAAGGTCGCTGAATACATACTTGATAATGCCTTGCGGATAATAGGAAAGACAGACTCTGCCCTTGTGTATTTGGTTGACACAGAGAGACAGGAGTTGAGCCTTGTCCTTTCCAGGGTGGGCAGGGATTTTGACAGAATAAAGGCAAAAAAAGGAGACCTGCTCGACGAGACAGTCTTTAAAGAGAGGCGCTGTCTTTTGGTGGAGGATATTAAAAAAGACTTCAGGTTCAGCGAGCAGAAAATGGAGCTCTATCAGAGGCCTTTCCGCTCTGTTATTTCCTCTCCTTTGATGGAGGAGTATAAGGTAAACGGCATTGTCAGGCTTGAGCATTCAAGCCCGGGGAATTATACGTCTGAAGACCTGAGGCTTCTGGATATTCTTTGTGATTTAGGCGCGGTGAGCCTGGAAAACGCCAGGCTTTACAAGCAGACGCTTGACCTGGCGATTACAGATGGGCTGACAGGGCTCTATCTCCGACGGTATTTTATTGAAAGGCTTGGCGAGGAAATAAAGCGCTCGCTGCGTAATGACCTCGAGTGTTCATTTTTAATGATAGATATAGATAATTTTAAAAATTACAATGATAGATACGGCCATACAGCCGGCGATATAGTACTGAGGGCGCTTTCAATGGTGCTGAAGCAGTATGTTGACTCAGGCGCAGCTTGCCGGTATGGCGGCGAGGAATTTGCGCTTCTCCTGCCAGAGACTTCAAAAAAATCCGCTATGAAAATAGCGGAAGAGATTAGAAAGGCCATGAAAAAGGAAAATATAGAGTTACGCCGCGTAAAGACCAGCGTGACGATCTCGGTAGGCGTGTCTTCGTTTCCTGATGATACCAGGGTGCAGAACGAGCTTATAATGAAGGCAGACGAGAGGCTATACCTGGCTAAAAGACAGGGTAGAGATAAGGTCGTAGGCTGATATATGGAATTCTTGCTATACGCGTCAACCATAATAATTATTTTGTTCCTGAGCTACAGGCTTAGGCTGGCCCAGGTATTGCTTTTGTCTATCGCGCTGAGCGTTTTTGTCTTCGTGACGCGGCTCAAGGCCTCTCCTGTAGAGACGATAATATTTTTATTGCTGATAAACGCGATCCCCTTTATCACCGAAAGGTTTAAGAAGGATCTAGCCTCCCATAAACAAGGCATGAGGGCGGAGTTTGACGAAGTGAAGAAAAATTATGAGAAACTTTCCCAGAAAGACAAAAAGGCGCTGGAATCAAATCTGGAGAGCGACAAAAAACTGCAACAGGTCCTGTCATTGTATGAGATTTCAAAAGACATGTCCAGCTGCCTGATGCTAGAGGATATATTCGGAATATTTTCAGCCACGCTCAAGAAGTTATTCAGGTTCCGGCTTGCGCGCCTGGTCATACTGGATGGTCCGGGCGGGATCAACGCCGTTTATCAGGTTGAAATAGGCCGCAGCGTCAATAAAAAAGCGCCGGATGATTTTGACAGGGCCATTGTCTCTGTTGAGGCTAGCGGCAGAAAACCGATTCAGCTGGTGCGGGAAGAAGAGCCGGAATCATTGAGAAAGCTTTCTGTTGTGAGGGATTTTGATACGCTGATCTCAATACCACTCTTCGTAGAGGAAAAGATAGCGGGAGTGCTTTATATAGAGAATCTGCCGAAGATCTATTTTGAAAACTTCATGATCCTGTCAGGCCAGTTTGCCATACAGTTTCATAAAGTGATCCTGTACGAGAAGGTGCAGGAGATGTCTATAACAGACTCTCTCACGCGGGTATCCACGCGCCGTTATTTTCTCGAGCGCCTGGAAGAGGAATTGCGAAGGTCTATGCGGCACAAGACAAACCTGTCATTTCTCATGCTGGACCTGGACCATTTTAAGGAAAAGAACGACAAATACGGCCACCTGGTCGGAGATGTTGTTTTAAAAGAGGTATCTGTCATACTAAAGGCAAACCTGCGCGAGATAGATATTGTGGGGAGATACGGAGGCGAAGAATTTGCTATAGTCTTAACAGGCATAGGCCGAAAAGGCGCGCTGCAGGTAGCTGAACGTATCAGGCAGAACATAGAAGAGGCAGTGTTTAAGGCGTATGATGAAACAGTATCGACCACAGTCAGTATTGGCATCAGCGTATTTCCTGATGACGAGGCAGATATGAACAGCCTTATCGAATCCGCTGACAAGGCGCTATATAAGGCCAAGGCAGCTGGCAGGAATAAAGTACGGTAGACCTTGTTCGAGGTTAAGCCTCGAACACTAAATTGTTCGAGGCTTAACCTCGAACAAGGTATTGACAAGATAGAGTTATTAGGGTAGCATAACTTAATATGTCTAAACATGTTAAAATTGGAATAGACCTTGGCGGCACACGCATAAAACTGGGCCTTGTTGACGCAAAAGGAAAGGTTCTTTTAAGGCGCGAAAAGGATACCCCATCCAGGCAAGGCCGCTCTGTCATCATAGATACCATTGTTGACAATATTGAGGCCGCTATCAGAGATTCAGGCCTGCGGAAAAAAGATATCTCGGGTATTGGTATTGGCGTGCCTGGTCCTGTGGATTCCAGGCGCGGCATTATCCATTATTTTCCGAATATAAAAGGCTGGAATAATGTGCCTCTTAAGGCTATATTAGAACGTCGCCTGCGCATGAAGGTCAACCTGGACAATGACGTAAACGCAATGGCCCTGGCAGAGCACACATTTGGAGCTGGCAAGGGCACAGAGAATCTGGTCTGTCTTACTCTTGGAACAGGCGTAGGAGGCGGTATTATTATAAATGGCAGGATCTACAGGGGCAGTACCATGCTGGCAGGCGAGATCGGCCACATCCCTATAAATGAAAAAGGCCCTAGGTGCAATTGCAGGGGTATTGCGTGCTTAGAGCGATATATAGGTAATAGATATATCCTAGAGAGGGCCAGGAAGTCGCTTGGAAGGAATATAACGCTTGAACATTTGAGCGGCCTGGCAAGGAAGGGCAATAAGAAAGCAAATGCTATCTGGATAGATGTAGGAAAAAAACTCGCTGTCGCGCTTACAGGAGTGGTGAATCTTCTGAATCCTGACATGATTGTTATTGGCGGGGGCGTGAGCAAGGCCGGGGACTTGATCCTTGGCCCTCTTAGAAAAGAATTAAGGGCAAGGCCCATGAAGGACCAGGCCAGGCGCGTCAGGGTAGTAAGGGCAAAACTGGGAGGCGACGCCGGCATAATCGGCGCGTCACTTTTGTAATACAATATGAAATTCATACTTTGCATTATAATTTTTATTTTTGCGGGATACAGCCTGGCCTTTGCCGCTGAGGCGGCTGCTGCATCCGGCCCTGTCGAGGTAAACGGTGACCAGGTAGAATATTTTCCAAAAGAAAAAAAGGTAGTCGGCACAGGCAATGTCATTGTTGATTACGGCGACGTCTCTCTCACCTGCGGCAGGATAACTGTGTACACAGAGACAAAAGACGCTGAGGCAGAGGGAGATGTAGTGCTTAAGACGCCCACAGGCGAGGTCAGAGGAGAGAGGGTAAAATATAACTTTACCACAAAAGAAGGCGAGATCTTAAAGGCCAGGATAAAGTCCGGAGAATGGTACTCTGGCGGTGAAAAGATAGGCATTTTATCCGACGGTTCTTACAGAGTGACAGATGGTTATATAACAAGCTGTGATTTACCTGCGCCGCATTATAAGATAAAGACCAAGAGCATAACAATATATCCTGACAATAGAGTCGTCGCGAAAAACGTGATTTTTGCTGTAGGCAATGTCCCTGTCGCCTTCCTTCCCAGCTATGACTATTCGCTTGACGGGAAATGGCCGAGTGTCGACGTGATACCTGGTAAAAAGAAAAAATGGGGCGTGTTCGCGCTTACGAGTTACAGGTACGACATTAACAAAGACGATAAGCTCACGCTCAGGATAGATGAGAGAGAGCATTGGGGTATGGGGCAGGGCCTGGATTATAAATATTCAACAGATGATTTTGGCCAGGGACTTTTAAAGGCCTACTATGCTCACCAAAGGAATGTGGACAGGAATGAGTCTGTGATGGCGGAAGAAGACCGCTACAGAGTGCAGCTGAGGCATCGCTGGGATATAAATGACAATGTTATTGCGCTGGTAGAGTTTCATAAAATAAATGACGCGGATGTCATAAAGGACTATTTTTATAGAGAAGAATATGACAGAGAGTCTTCACCGGAGTCTTATCTTTACGTGCTCAACAGCCAGCCTGAATACGCCATGAGCTTCCTGACCCGCAAGAGGGTCAATCATTTTCAGGCTGTTACAGAGCGCCTGCCTGAATTCAGGTTTAACCTGAAAGACCAGGCCCTGTTTGACCTGCCGGTATATTTTAAGACAGACACCGCCTTGACGAATCTTGTCGGTAAGACCGCTAATAACGTCACTGATACAGACGTAATAAGGTTTGATACTTACAATAAGCTGACAAGCCCTCTCAGGCTTGCTGATTTTTTAAGCGTATCGCCTTTTGTCGGAACAAGAGACACGTTTTACAGTAAAGACATAAATGGGGATGAGGACAAGTTCAGGACAGCCTTTTACGCCGGAGTGGACGTGGGCACCAAGTTTTTCAAGACGTATGGATCTTCCGGAAAGTTCATGGGCGTAGAATACGATAAACTCCACCACATCATCACCCCTACCATAGAATACGAATACATACATTCCCCATCCACCATCCCCGGCGGCCTCCAGCAGTTTGACGACATTGATAATGTCGCGAGAAAAAACGCGTTCACCATGGGCCTTGAGAATAAACTCGAGACAAAGAGGCTCCTCAATGGAAAGCTCAGGACTTATGACCTGGGATATTTTTTGATAACAGGAGATTATTCGTATAAACCAGAGAATGGCAGCAGATTTTCAAATGTTAAAGGAGACATAGAGATAACCCCGTATGATTGGCTGAGGATCGAATCAGATACGCTCTATGACCCTGACTCAAAAGATTTCCAGGACTGGAATCTGGATTGTTACATGGAAAATGACAAGGACTGGAGAGTGGGATTTGGCTCCAGGTACTGGCAGGATACAGAACACGAGCTCACCTCAGAGCTATTTTATAAATTAAACAGCGAATGGTCGTTCAGGCTGTTTGGCAGATATGATCTAAAAGAAGTAGAAGCCAGCGGGAATAAGGTCATTAATAAGTTCGACACTAAAGAAATATCCGTAATAAAAGACCTGCATTGCTGGATCGCTGAAGCGAGCCTTGATATAGGCAGGGACGGCGGCACAACAGTATGGTTCGCCATGAAACTAAAGGCGTCCCCAAAGATACCTTTTGATTTCAATGACTATTACGCGATACCAAAGAGGTAAGAATATGAATGTTTGCATAATTGGCGCGGGTTATGTCGGGCTGGTTACAGGCGCGTGTTTCGCTGACCTGGGGCACAGGGTGATCTGCGCGGATAATGACAGAAAAAAAATCGAGGCATTGAAAAAATCCAGGATCCCTTTTTACGAAAAAGGACTTGATGACATGGTCAGAAGAAACATAAAGGCCGGCCGTCTTTCTTTCGTGCCCACTATAAAGGAAGGCGTGAAGGATTCCCTGGTTATTTTTATCTGCGTGGGCACGCCGTCCAAGCCAAACGGAGAAGCGGACCTTTCCTATGTCGAGAATGTCGCGGCCGAGATCGCCAGGAATCTGACGTCTTATCATCTTATAGTCGAGAAGAGCACTGTGCCTGTTGAGACAGGTAAATGGGTCGAACATACCATAAGGACAAACATCAGGAAAAAGGTGAGATTCGACGTCGCCTCAAACCCCGAGTTTTTAAGGGAAGGCACTGCCATACGTGATTTCATGCGCCCTGACAGGATCGTAATAGGCGTTGAGACAAAAAGGGCGGAGGATATCCTGAGAGAGCTTTATGATAAGGTAAATGCGGAAATAGTCGTCACTGACATAAAAAGCGCCGAGCTCATCAAACACGCCTCAAATTCATTTCTCGCGGCCAAGATATCTTTTATTAATTCAGTGGCAAATGTGTGCGAGAGGACAGGGGCTGATATTACAAAGGTGGCGCATGGCATGGGACTTGACGCCAGGATCGGCAAGAGCTTTTTACAGAGCGGCATAGGCTATGGCGGGTCATGTTTCCCCAAGGACGTGGACGCCTTCATGTATATCTCGGGAAAATTAGGTTATGACTTTGGCATTCTTAAGGCGGCCAGGAAAGTCAATGAAGAACAAAGAGCTATTTTTGTGAAAAAGATAGAAGAGGCGCTCTGGATAGTAAAGGGTAAGACCATAGGCATCCTGGGCCTGTCTTTTAAACCTCAGACAGATGACATGCGCTCAGCGCCTT
>JAHIEN010000134.1 GCA_018901615.1 Candidatus Omnitrophota bacterium
ATGATGTGGAAAAAATCGTGAGCGCCGACGGCTATGGCAGAAATGAGTATATAGGGACGAAAAAACCCATTATTATAGTAACGGCACCTGGCCCTGGCAGCGGCAAACTCGCGACGTGCCTGTCTCAGCTCTACCATGACCATAAGAAAGGCATTAATTCTGGCTACGCGAAGTTTGAGACATTCCCTATATGGAACCTGCCCCTGAATCATCCCGTGAATATAGCGTATGAGGCGGCGACAGTGGATCTGGCGGATTTTAACCTGATAGACCCATTCCACCTTGAGAAATACAAAAAAAAATCGATAAATTATAATCGCGATGTGGAGGCTTTTCCAATCCTGAAGAATATAATACACAGGATCACGGATTCCAAAGACAGTTATTATAATTCTCCCACGGATATGGGGGTTAACAGGGCCGGTTTTGGTATTGTGGATGACAAAGGCGCGCGCGAAGCCGCTAAACAGGAGATTGTCCGCAGGTTTTTCCGCCACAACCTCGAGTTCGCGACAGGGAGCGGCACAAAAGAAGAGCTGGAAAGGGCTGAGGCTATTATGGACAAGGCAGGCGTTAAGCCTGAGGACAGGTCGACTGTTTTTCCTGCCAGAAAAGCCGCGGAAGAGTGTAAGAAGAAGAAAAAGGGCAACAAAGGTTATTACTGTGGAGCCGCCATAGAATTAAACGACGCCAAGATAATAACAGGGAAGAATTCTCCTTTGATGCACGCGGCGTCGAGTGCTGTGATAAACGCCATAAAATACATAGCAGGGATAGACGATGACACCCATATCTTAAAACCTGAGGTGATGGACGACCTGTCGAGCTTAAAAAAAGAAACACTGAGCATGGCGTCAGAAAGCCTTACGCTTGACGAGATACTGGTCGCGCTTTCTATAAGCGCGCACACAGATAAAAATGCAAAGCGTGCCTTGCTGAAGCTCAAGGAATTAAGGGGGTGCGAAGTGCACTCTACGCACCTGCCCACGCCTGGCGATGAAGCGGGCCTGAGAAAACTGGGCATAAATTTTACGACAGACGCGATTCCATCATCAAGCCTATTTTTTAATTATTAAGGGGGTTACCAATGAGCGGAGTATTCGGAGCTGTATCACAGAAAGATTGCACTGAGGATTTATTTTATGGCGTTGATTATCAGACCCATCTGGGGACGGAATACGGTGGGATTGCTGTCCTGAGCGGCAAGAGGATATACAGGCAGATACATGATATATCTCAGAGTCAGTTCAAGTCCAAATTCTATGAGGATTATAAGAAATTCGAAGGTAAATACGGTATAGGCGTTATAAGTGACTCAGATGCCCAGCCCATGTTTCTCAACGCGAAATTCGGCTCATTCGCAATATGCATGGCAGGCCTTATTGAGAATACCAGCGAGCTGATAAAAGATCTGCATAAAAGAGGCCTTTCGTTTAGCGAGACCGAAGACGGTTCCGCTAACAGTGTCGAGGTGGTGGCAAAGCTTATAAGCGAGGGGGATGATTTTGTAAGCGGCATAGAGCATGTCTTTGATAAGATCATCGGTTCGTGCTCGCTCCTTTTATTATGTAAAGACGGCATATACGCTGCGAGGGACAGGTTCGGATATACTGCCCTAGTGATAGGGAAAAGAGGCAGGGATTATGCTGTCGCCTCAGAGACATGTGCTTTCCCTAACACTGGTTTCACGGTAGAAAAATTTCTCATGCCCGGCGAGATAGTCCTTATGAACGAAAACGGGCTGAAACAGATAAGGGGAAAACGGGGCATAAATCAGATATGCTCATTTTTATGGATATATACAGGTTTTCCAGCCTCTACTTATGAGAACGTCAGTGTCGAGGCTGTTAGAGAGAGATGCGGAGCGACTTTGGCTAAACATGATAAAGATATACAGGTAGACGTTGTCTCAGGAGTGCCGGATTCTGGAGTTGCCCATGCGATAGGATACTCGATGGAGTCAAAGAAGCCATACAGGAGACCTCTTGTAAAATATACGCCCGGCTATGGCAGGAGTTACACTCCTCCTGTCCAGGAGATAAGAGACCGGGTGGCCAGGATGAAACTTATCCCGGTAAAGGACATCATAGATGGCAACAGGATTGTTGTATGTGAGGATTCGATAGTGAGGGGCACGCAGCTTAAAAATTTCACGGTCCAGAAACTCTGGGACAACGGCGCGAAAGAAATACACGTGCGGCCCGCCTGCCCGCCCCTTATGTTCCCATGTAAGTTCTGTCTTTCGACAAGGTCGACAGGCGAGCTTGCGGCCAGAAAGGCGATAAGAGACATAGAAGGCAAGGATATAGAGGACATATCAGAGTATACGGATCCCACAACGGCAAAGTACAAGAAGATGGTCAAATGGATAGAGAAAGACATTGACGTTACGACCCTGCGCTATCAAACGCTCGAAGACATGATAAAAGCCATTGGCCTTCCCAGGGAGACGCTCTGCACCTATTGCTGGAACGGCGAGTGTCTTGCCAAAAATAACATAATCTAACAACTTACGGGTGAGGCCTTATGCACTCTAAAAAGATCATTGTTATAGGAGGCGGGCCCGCCGGCATGATGGCGGCTATAAGAGCCGGCCAGCTTAACCAGGATGTAATCCTTATTGAAAAAAATCCCTCCCTTGGCAGAAAACTCCTATTAAGCGGCAAAGGACGCTGTAATCTTACAAATGCCTGTGAGCTGAACTCTTTCCTTGAAAGATTCCCAAAAAAAGCCCAATTCTTAAGAGACACCTTTAAGAAATTCTTTAACCGCGAACTCATGGATTTTTTTGAAAGAAGAGGGCTCAGGCTCAAGGTAGAGCGCCAGATGAGAGTTTTTCCTGTAAGCGATTTATCCAGCAGTATCCTTGACGTATTGAAAAAAGAATTGAGCGAGAGTAAAATAAAGCTCCTTTATAAAAGAGAAATGACAGACATGAAAATTGAAGAGAATAAAATAAAAGGGGCGCTTATCAGGGGAGGGGAATTTTTAGCGTGTGACGCCATTGTACTCGCCACAGGAGGGCTTTCTTACGGATTCACTGGCTCTACAGGAGAGGGTTTGGATATCGCAAAAAGATTGGGACACAGGATAATCGCAGCAAGGCCAGGCCTTGTGCCTCTTGAGACAAAAGAAGCTTACCCTGCTTTATTGGAAGGCCTGGCCTTGAAGCATATCAGACTCAGGTTTACTGACGGGAAAAGACATGTTGTTTCTGAAATAGGCGAGATGATGTTCACGAAAACAGGCATTTCAGGGCCGCTTGTTTTGTCCTTGAGCGGGAAGATCACGGATTGGCTTGATTACGGCAGAAAGGTATTTATTGAGCTGGATTTGAAGCCTGCCTTGTCTGAAGAAAAAATAGACCAAAGGCTTTTAAGAGAATTCAGAAAGAATCCCAGGAGGGTTATAAAAAACGCGCTTAAAGAACTTTTGCCGCAGAGGATGATAGGGGTCTTTATCAAGTTTGCTAAGATACCAGGAGACAAAAATGTCAGCCAGATCACGCAAAAGGAAAGAAAGACTCTCGTGGTATTGTTTAAGACCCTGCGCATGGAGATAAAAGGGCCAAGGCCTATAAAAGAGGCGATGGTGACGCGCGGTGGGGTTTCCCTGAAAGACATAGATCCCCGCACCATGGAAT
Organism: Candidatus Omnitrophota bacterium; assembly: GCA_018901615.1. Taxonomy (GTDB): domain Bacteria; phylum Omnitrophota; class Gorgyraeia; order Gorgyraeales; family Gorgyraeaceae; genus JAHIEN01. The sequence goes on from JAHIEN010000134.1 coordinate 3,644, forward strand.
CCAGGATCGTGAAAGGCCTGTATTTTGCCGGAGAGATGATAGACGTGGACGCGGATACAGGCGGCTTTAACCTACAGGCGGCGTTCTCCACAGGATATCTGGCAGGCGAAAGTGCATCCCTATGAAAAAGTCGTATGATATTATAGTTATTGGCGCAGGGCACGCTGGCATAGAGGCCTCTTTGGCTTCCAGCAGGATGGGCATGGCAACGCTTCTGATTACCATGGATCTTGATAAAATAGGCTTTATGTCGTGTAATCCCGCTATTGGCGGCATAGGCAAGGGCCAGCTCGTAAAGGAGATAGACACACTTGGCGGAGAAATGGCAAAGGCAACAGACTATAGCGCCATACAGTTCCGCATCCTGAATAGAAGCAAAGGACCTGCAGTGTGGTCTTCCAGAGCTCAGGTGGATAGAAGCCTATATGTAAAGTATATGAAAGATATTATTAAAGGAGCCCCTGAACTGGAGACACTCAAAGGTTCGGTTTCTGATATAGTAGTAAAAAATAAAAAGGCATGCGGGGTCAAGCTATCAGACGGTACTATAATAAGATCCAGGGCTGTAATAATAACAACAGGCACGTTCTTGAACGGCGTGATACATATAGGACTAAGTCATTTTCCGGGTGGCAGGCTCGGAGATCCGCCCTCGGTCGGGATTTCAAAAAAGCTGAAGGGCCTGGGATTTAAAGTAATGAGGCTCAAGACAGGCACGACCCCGCGTCTTGATTCAAGGACAATAAATTTTTCAAAGCTAAAGAAACAGATGGGCGATAAACCCCCTAAACCTTTTTCTTTTTCTACAAAGACAATAAAAAGAAAACAACTGCCATGTTATATAACTTACACAAATGAGAAGACTCACAATATTATACGCAGGAACCTTGATCGTTCACCGCTTTACACAGGCAAGATTCAATCTACAGGAGTTAGATACTGCCCTTCGATAGAAGACAAGATCGTGAGATTCGGGGATAGAGACCGGCACCAGGTATTTCTTGAGCCAGAAGGATTAAACACTAACCAGTATTACCCTAATGGCATATCGACCAGTCTGCCTCTTGATGTTCAGTTGAAGATGATAAGGAGTATAGAGGGCCTTGAACGGGCAGAAATCATGGTCCCGGGCTATGGAATAGAATATGATTTTATCGACCCTACGCAGCTTAGAGCTACGCTCGAAACAAAGCTGATAGAAGATCTCTATAATGCTGGCCAGGTAAACGGCACAACTGGTTACGAGGAAGCGGCAGCCCAGGGTTTTATGGCAGGCGTAAACGCGAGCCTTAAATTAAAAGGTAAGGATCCTCTGATACTTGACCGCTCCGAGGCATACATAGGAGTGTTAATAGATGACCTTGTCACAAAAGGCACAAGCGAGCCTTACAGGATGTTTACCTCACGCGTTGAATACAGGCTTGTCCTTAGAGAGGACAATGCTGACCTGAGACTTACAGAGACAGGATATAATCTCGGCATTGTTGACAGAAAAGAATATAGGAAAGTAATCCTGAAGAAAAAGAGGATCCAGATGGAGATGGAGCGCTTGGGTAAGATAAAGGTATATCCCAACAAAAAGACAAACCTGAGATTGTGCAGACGGAATATTCAGCCCATAAGTAATGTAACCACGCTTAGCGATCTGTTAAAAAGGCCTGATGTGAACTTTGACATACTGAAGGATATCGATTCCGGGAATACGTGTCTCGGCGAGGACGAAACCAGGCAGATCGAAATAGAGATAAAATACAAAGGGTTTATAGACAGACAATTAAGGGAAATAGAGAATTTTAAGAGAGTGGAGAGGATAAAGATGCCTCAGGGCCTCAGCTTTAATAATATCCCTGGTCTCTCAAAGGAAATCGTGGAGAAGCTTTCCGCGGCAATGCCATTGAACCTGGGCCAGGCATCCAGGATCTCAGGCGTAACGCCTGTGGCCATATCGATCCTGATGATATACCTGAAAAAATGGAAAATAGAGAACTCAGTAAAGAACTAAAAACTCTTGCCATGGATTTAGGCGCGGCGCTTTTCGGCGTGGCAGATATAGCGCCTGTAAAAAAAGGATTTCATTTTTCAGATGAAATTTTAAAAGATCTGGACTATGCTATATCTATAGGCATAAGGCTTTCTGATCCGATACTGGACGAGATCAAGGACGCGCCTACTAGTATATATTATCACCATTACCGTCAGGCAAATATAGAGCTTGACCGTATGGCGTTCAGGCTAACTGGTCTTATGCAGCGCAGGGGGTACAAGGCTCTCCCGGTGCCAGCTTCTCAGATAATAGACTGGGAAAAACAAAAAGGGCACCTTTCTCATAAGAGAATCGGGGAGCTTGCCGGTCTTGGATTTATAGGCAGGAATAATCTCCTGGTAAATCCTGATCTTGGCTCAAGGTTTCGCCTGGTCACTGTCCTAACTAACGCACCCTTGGAGCCGGATAGACCTGTAGATCTTAATTGCGGCAAATGCAGGGCTTGTATAGACGCCTGTCCGGCAGGAGCCATAAAAGAGAACAAAGAGGATTTTGACCACATCAGGTGTTACGAGAAGTTAAAGGAGTTTAGAAACAAAAGGATAGTCAACCAATTTATATGCGGGGTGTGTGTTAGAGCATGCAAAACACATGAACAAATCCACGGTCATAATTCTTGATTTTGGTGCCCAATATAATCAGCTCATTGCCAGGCGCGTAAGGGAGTGCAATGTATATTGCGCTCTTTTGCCATACAATACGTCTTTGGCCAGGATAAAATCGCTTAGGCCAAAGGCCATTATACTTACAGGGGGGCCGGCAAGCGTGCATAAAAAAGGCGCTCCAAAATGTGATAAAGAGATCTTTAAACTCGGTGTGCCTATTCTGGGAATATGCTATGGTATGCAGCTGATGGGACACCTGTTAAAAGGCAGGGTCGGGCCGACACAGAGAAGGGAATATGGCCACGCGGAATTAACCATTGATAAAAAAGACAGATTTTTCTCAGGTTGTAAAAAAAGAGAAAAAGTCTGGATGAGCCACGGCGATCAGGTCCTGAAACTGCCGGATGGTTTTGTCAAGCTGGCGCATACGCGAAACAGCAGAATCGCTAGCATGTGCCACCCGGTGAAAAAATTTTACGGTGTCCAGTTTCACCCCGAGGTAGTTCATACGCCAAAGGGCAAGAGGATATTTAAAAATTTCCTATATGGAATCTGTGGTCTCAAGCCTGAATGGACAATGAAATCTTTTATCAAGGAGGCTGTGAATAATATAAGAACCCAGGTTGGAAAAGGTCATGTGGTCCTTGGTCTTAGCGGAGGCGTAGATTCTTCTGTGGCAGCGGTTTTATTGAATAAGGCTATTGGAAAAAGACTCGAATGCATCTTTGTGGATAACGGTCTTTTGAGAAAGGGCGAGAAGAGATATGTCTCGGACACCTTCAAGAAGCACTTTCGTATAAACCTCCATGTTGTCGATGCTGAAAAACGTTTTCTGAATAAATTAAAACGAATTACGGATCCAGAGACAAAGCGTAAGATCATAGGCAATGAATTTATAAAGGTATTCGAAGAAAAGGCGAAAAAGTTCGGAAGGGTGGAATTTTTAGGCCAGGGCACTATTTATCCGGATGTCATTGAGAGTGTATCTGCGACAGGCGGGCCCTCGAGCACCATAAAATCACACCATAATGTGGGAGGGCTTCCCAAA
>JAHIEN010000135.1 GCA_018901615.1 Candidatus Omnitrophota bacterium
AAACCGCCCTTTGTCATCCACGGGCATTATAACCGGCAGGTTATATTTTAAACCCACCTCGTAATCTTCCTGGCCATGGCCCGGGGCTATATGCACGCAGCCTGTCCCGTCCTGGTTAGAGACATAGTCAGCCAGCACTACCTTTGAATCACGCCCCAGGAATGGATGGCGCGTTACCCTGCCTTCAAGCTCCTTACCTTTGATTTTTTTAATGACCTTCCCCCGTAGTTTTATTTTTTTCCGCAATGTCTCAAGCAGGTCTTCCGCTAATATCAGCTCCTCGCCCCCATCCATCTTAAAGATAATATAATTCAGGTCAGGGTGCACGGCAATCGCCACATTTGAAATCAATGTCCACGGCGTGGTGGTCCAGACTAAAAAGGCTGACCCCGCACCACAAGGGTGCGGGGCAAGCGGCTTTAACGCGAACTTTACATATATAGACGGGGAAATATGATTCTCGTATTCCACTTCTGCCTCGGCCAATGCAGTTTCACATCTTGCGCACCAGTTTATGGGTTTTAATCCACGGTAAATAAATCCATCTTTTGCCAGTTTGTTAAATGCCTTGACGACCTCTTTTTCATATGCCGGGTCCAGGGTGAGGTAAGGATTAGCCCATTCTCCGAATATAGCCAAGCGCTTAAACTCTTCTCTCTGTATGCTGACGAATTTCATCGCGAATTCATGCGCTAGCTTCCTGAATTTCACCTGGTCCATATCATGCTTCGTCTTTTTCATTTCCTTGAAGAGCTGGTGTTCTATGGGCATGCCGTGACAGTCCCATCCAGGCACGTAAGGAGAGTCAAAACCCTGCATTGTCTTGTATTTGACAACTATGTCCTTGAGGGTCTTGTTCAAGGCATGCCCTATGTGGATATTGCCGTTGGCGTACGGCGGCCCGTCGTGAAGTATATATTTCGGCGCGCCTTTACGCATTTCCCTTATCCTGGAATACAAGTCTTCTCTTTCCCATTGCTCCAGGATGCGCGGCTCTTTATCCGGCAGGTTCCCTTTCATAGGAAAATCAGTCTTGGGTAAATTCAAAGTCTTCTTATAATCCATACCTATTCTTCCTCATTGCAACTGTTCGAGGAGCTGTTCGAGGTTTAACCTCGAACAGCTCAAATGTATTTTCCTATTATTATATCCAGGTTTTTCTTTGTCTTGGCCGGGATAAGTTTTTTATCGGTTATAATAGCGTATTTGAGCGCCTCTTTACAAGCGCATTTTTCTTTGCTGCCTACCAGCTCAGGAACTATCTTTTTTATCAATCTCTTCGCGGTCTCGACGTTTTTATTGAGGTTCTCTATTACCATATCGATCGTCACCATCTCATCGTGCCAGCAGTCATAGTCGGTTATAAACGCGACTGTCGCAAAACACACTTCAGCCTCCCTGGCAAGCCTGGCCTCCGGCATATTGGTCATGCCTATGATATCCATGCCCCATGCCTTGTGAAGAAATGACTCAGCCCTGGTCGAAAACGCCGGGCCTTCCATATTAAGGTATGTGCCTTTGTCGTGCATGGTAAGACCTAAGTCGTTGCCTGCCTTTAATATTGTCTTCCTGGTTTCGGGACATACAGGGTCTGCAAAACTTATATGCGCCACAATGCCTTCGCCAAAAAAAGTGGTCTTCCGCGCCTGATTGGTCTTATCAACAAACTGGTCCGGGAGCATTATATCAAGGGGTTTCAATTCTTTTCTGAAACTGCCCACGGCTGACATTGATACTATTTTCTCAACGCCCAGCTTCTTCATGCCGTAAATATTCGCTCTGTAGTTAAGTTCTGTTGGCAATATCCTGTGGCCCCTGCCATGTCTTGGCAAAAACACAACCTCCGCACCCTCTAGACTGCCAGTGATAAAGCTATCTGAAGGAGCTCCGAAGGGAGTGTCTACTTTGATTTCCTTCACATCCTTTAATCCATCAATCTGATACAGCCCGCTGCCTCCTATAATACCTATCTTTCTCATATCCACTCCCTGTTTAGGCCTTGGGAACGTTTGCGTGCCGCTTTTACAGCTTGTTCTACTATATAGCCTAGCTTTTTCTTTTTAAATACGTTAAGCGCGGCCTCTGTGGTGCCGCCTTTTGAAGCGACTCTTTTTACAAAATCCCGCATTGATATGTTCGATGTCCTGGCTGATTCTGCCGCGCCAATAAATGTGGCCATGGCCAGTTTTCTGGCAATGCCTTTTTTTAAACCGGCCTTTATGCCGGCCTCTATCAATAAATCCGTAAATAAAAAATAATAGGCCGGGCCGCTGCCGCTTAAAGCGGTAACAGCGTCTATAAGAGATTCCCTGACTTCAACCACG
>JAHIEN010000136.1 GCA_018901615.1 Candidatus Omnitrophota bacterium
CCTCTCTCGGCATTCTGGTCTTACACGAGCGGGGAAGCATGCCATATTCAGCTGTTACCCATCCAGATCCTGTGTTTCTTAAAAACGGCGGGACCTTTGCCTCAACTGACGCAGTGCATATTACTTTTGTATTGCCCACCTCGATCATGCACGAGCCTTCCGCAAACTCCATCACATTACGCTTTATCTTAACCCTTCTCATCTCGCCTCCCTAACCTATAGATACTATTGCCGGAAAATCCTCTATTACCAGCTTTCGTATTGATTCTGTTCTTAAATCTTTATACGCTATTATTTCGCTCTCTTTCACTTTTTCAGATAAGTATGCGCCCGCTCCACCAATCGTAACGAAATATACTGCGCCTGCCTTTTTTATGGCCTTCTTCACTTCGACAGACCTTTCACCTTTGCCTATCATGCCCAAAAGGCCGTGTTTTAATAAAATCGGAGTAAAACCGTCCATCCTGGAGCTTGTAGTCGGTCCGCATGAACCTATTACTTCGCCTGGTCTTGTCGGTGTAGGGCCAGTGTAGTATATTGTTTCACCTTTTATGGAAACTGGCAATTCCTTTCCAGATTTTAGCGCGTCAATAAGTCTCTTATGCGCCGCGTCTCTAGCTGTTAAAATCGAACCTGTCAACAAAACCTCTTCACCTGGCTTGAGATCAGAGATAATCTGTTTAGTCAATGGCAGGCATATCTTTCTCATTGAGCGAATCAAATTACCTTTCTCGCGTCCCTTGTGGCATGGCAGCTTATATTTACTGCGACAGGCAGGCCAGCTATGTGGGTCGGATATGTTAAAATACTCACACCCAGGGCAGTCACTTTCCCGCCCATCCCCATAACACCGATCTTAAGATTATTAATCCTTTTAAGTATGCCTTTTTCCAAACTGGCAATATGTTGGACTTTGCTACGGCCATTTACTTTTCTAAAAATGGCTTGTTTTGAAAGCGATACAGCTTTGTCCAGAGTACCTCCGATGCCAACGCCTACATAAACCGGAGGACATGGCCTTGAACCTGCTTCTTTTACGCTGGCGACTACAAAATCCTCTATTGCCCTGGCAGTATCCATGGGTTTGAACATCCGGGTTTTACTTGCATTCTCACAGCCGAATCCTTTAATGGCGATCCTTATATCTATTCTACTGCCAGGCGCTAAATCAGTATAAATAATCGCCGGTAAATTTGTCCCTGTGTTTTTTCTTACTAAAGGTCCGCTGACAATAGATTTCCTTAAATAACCCTCTTTATACGCCTGGCCAATACCTTTTTCCACAGCCTTTTTAATATCACCTCTGACCTTTACCTCCTGGCCTACCTTAAGATACGCTACTACCATGCCTGTATCCTGGCATATCGGCAATTTTTTCTTTTTTGCTATGGCCGCATTTTCTATAATGGCGTCCAGCATATGTCTTGATTTAAGAGACCTCTCTTTTTCCCTTGCCGCTTTTAACGCAGAAAGAATATCCTCCCTGAGTTTTAAATTTGCTTTCAGGCATAGGTCTTTTGCTGTCTTTGTAATAAGGATGTTCTCTACGGTCCGCATTATTTAACTCCTAAAATTTTATGGACCTGCGGGATTATTCTTACATTGTCCAGCGCTTGATCCGCTGCTTTAAAAAACTCTGGCAATAACGCGATTTCCTCGACCTTATTATTATAACTTACCGGCTGAATAATAAAAGGTATATTTTTATGAACGGCTTTGACAATAGCGACTGCCTTTTCAATATCAGATAAAAGCGTCTGATGAGTCACGACTACCTTTACAAATACCTCTTTTCTGGCTGCCTCTTTCAAAAATAAAGAATGCTCTTGCCAGAAAGGCCTTAAGCCTGTTGAAGAAGGAAGTTTGATATCCATACTTACAATATCCACATGTTCCAGGACCTTTGACAAGTTATCCTTGAGCATGCCATTGGTTTCCAGGTAAATCTTCTTGCCATTTTTTTTCAAATCAGGCAATATTTCTTTTAAACAATCAGACTGCAGGAGAGGCTCCCCGCCTGTCAGGGATACGGTATACCTACCTTCTTTCAAGACCTTTTCAATAAGCTCCTGTGGGCTATATTCTGAAGATAATGACTTTTCTTTCTCATCGCAAAAACTGCAAGATAGATTACATCCATAAAACCTTACGAAGGTCTGTTCTTCGCCCACATAAAACCCCTCGCCCTGAATTGAACTAAATATCTCTGTGATCCTTGCTTTTATCATAATGTTTATCCAAAACCTTTGGCCCTGAGAAAACATGCGTCGCATTTGCCGCAGGGTTTCCTGCCGCCTTTATAACACGACCAGGTCAATTCAAACGGCACTTTTAACTTTCCCCCTAATTTCGCGATATCCTTTTTGGTCTTATATAAAAGCGGCGTCTGTATTTTAATACCTCTGGCCTTTGTGGCCTTTTTTAAAAGCTCATTAAATTTTTTGAAGTACAAAGGCCTGCAGTCAGGATATCCTGAAAAATCCCTGGCATTTGCTCCAATAAAGATCACTCTGGCGCCTATTGCCTCGGCAAAGGACAAGGCAAAACTCAAGAATATAGTATTCCTCGCGGGGACATAAGTAACAGGTATTCCTGAGGCCTTCCTGTATTCGGGAACCGATATCTTCTTATCCAAGAGCGCGCTATTCTTCCATGGCAATTTTATCTTCAAGACCCTGTGATCAGAGCGGGCCAGCCGGGCTAGCTTCTTGGCAAACTCAAGCTCTTTTTTATGACGCTGGCCATAGTCAAATATAAGGCAGTATGTTTTATAGCCTTTTTGACGCGCGTAAAAAAGCGTGACTGCTGAATCCATGCCCCCTGAAAGTAAGACAACTGCTCTTTTACTCATTTATCCGTCAACTGTCAACTGTCAACCAAACTATGCCCGCGGATGCACCTTATCGTAGATCGACTTGAGGCGTTCTGTTGTAACATGCGTGTATATCTGAGTGGTGGATAAATTAGCGTGGCCTAAAAGCTCCTGCACTGAGCGCAGGTCAGCGCCCCTGTCTAGTAAATGTGTAGCAAATGTATGACGCAGCGCATGAGGTGATATTTTATGATTCAAGCTCGTCTTATTAATATACTTCTCTACTACCCTCCTGATCGCCCTGTCAGTCATGCGGCGGCCGCTTTTATTCACAAAAACAGCCTTTTTATCTTTCAGGCTGACGGTATTCAGTTTTTCAAAATAACTTCTGATAGACCTGCAGGCCCTGTCGCCTATTGGCGCAAGCCGTTCTTTTTTGCCCTTACCATAGACCTTCAGGACTCCTCCTATAAAATCAACATTATCTCTGTTGAGCGTCACAAGCTCGCCAACCCTTATGCCGCTTGAATAAAGCGTTTCGAGGATCGCCCTGTCCCTGAGTCCATATATATCAGAAAGATCAGGTGATTCGACCAGCTTTACGACCTCGTCTATATTTAAAAACAACGGGAGTTTCTTATCTAATTTAGGCGTCTGCAGGCCTGAGGCAGGACTCGATTTTATATAGCCCTCCCTGCAGAGAAACCTAAAAAAGCTCCTCAGGGCAGCCATCTTTCTCGCTACTGTCCTTTTGGAGAAATTTTTCTCTTTCATACGCGCAAGAAAAAGCCTGACGTCTATATGCGTAATACTCTCGATCGTCTTATCCTTTACAGACTCATTAAATTCCTTTAGATCTATCTTGTAGTTTATAAGAGTATACCGCGAGGCATTCTTCTCAATCTCCAGATAAGTCATGAATTTTTGAATATAGCGGTCCATCATCTTTTATCACATTATTCTTTTGGAGAAGGGAGTCTTCGGGAGATGTGCCTGCACTTCGGATAATTACTGCATCCATAGAAATGACGGCCCCTTTTGGAACGCCTTTCAATAAGCATGCCGCCGCAGCCTGGCTCAGGACATTCTATTCCGCTGGGAATGGGTTTCGCGAACCTGCATGTAGGAAAGTCAGAACAACTCAGGAATCTGCCAAGCCGTCCCCATTTTATGACCATGGGTTTGCCGCATTTCTCGCAGATATCTGATGTCTTAACTGTTTCGCCTTTTACCTTTCTCATATTGTCTTTTGCATGAGCAAGTTCTTTTTCAAATGGGCCATAGAATCTCTTTAGCACGCTGGTCTTTTTTTCCTTACCCTCTTCTATCTCATCCAGTTCATTTTCCATCTTGGCTGTAAATTCAAGATCCAGTATCGTCGGGAAGCTCTTCATCAGAAGATCCGTAACTACCATGCCAAGCTCTGATGGATGAAAATAGCCTTCTTTTCTTTTAACATAATTCCGCGCTACAACAGTCATTATAATAGGCGCGTAGGTAGAGGGTCTGCCTATGCCGTATTCTTCGAGCGCCTTTACTAAAGATGCGTCTGAAAACCTGGCAGGAGGTTTTGTAAAATGCTGATTGGGGCTTAATTTAATAAGATCCAGCTCCTCTTTGATCTCTAAAGGAGGCAGGATATTTTCGCTGTCATCCTTGTCATCATTTTTTTCCTCGCTCTCCTGATAGATAATGCTAAACCCGGCAAAGATCTGCTGCGAACCCTGCGCCTTTAGAATAAACCTGCCTGCCTTTATCTCCACGCTGACAAGTGAAAATACCGCCGGCGCCATCTGGCTTGAAACAAAACGGTTCCATATAAGCGTATAAAGCTTAAGCTGGTCTTCGCTTAAATACGCCCTTATACTTTCAGGCTCCCTCAAAGGCAAGGCCGGCCTTATGGCCTCATGCGCATCCTGGATCCTTTTTTTGTCTTTAAATTTATTTGGTACGTCAGGTAAATACTTTTTACCATATTTTGAATCTACATAATGCCTCACAGCCTCGAGAGATTCCTTGGAAACCCTGACAGCGTCTGTCCTCATGTAAGTAATAAGACCTACATTGCCCTCCTCGCCCAATTCAAGACCCTCGTACAATTGTTGGGCAACCCGCATCGTCTTGGAGGCTGAAAATCTCAGCTTGTAGAATGCCTCCTGCTGAAGTTTGCTTGTGGTAAAAGGCGGCTGGGCATTTTTTCTTTTTTCCTTTTTCTTCGTATCGCTGACAATATATTTTTCATTCTTCAACTCTATAACTATATCCTCTGTCTGTTTTTTATTTTCGAGCTCTGCCTTTTTCCCATCAATCTTATCAAGTTTCGCAATAAAACTATTTTCTTTGTTCTCCCTGTCCCGAGCGAAGTCGAGGGATGTCTTCTTTGCAAGTTCTGCCTCTATATCCCAGTACTCATTTGAGGCAAAGGCCCTGATCTCATTTTCTCTGTCAACTATGATCCTCACTGCAACTGACTGGACTCTCCCAGCTGAAAGGCCTCTCCCGACCTTTCTCCATAATAAAGGACTTATGCTATAGCCCACAAGCCTGTCAAGTATGCGCCTTGCCTGCTGGGCGTCTACTTTATTTATATCTATACCTCCAGGGTGCTTGATTGCCTCCTGTATAGCGCTCTTTGTGATCTCATGAAACACGATCCTGTATATCTTCTTCTTTTTCTTCTCTAAGAGATTATGGAGATGCCAGCTGATCGCCTCGCCTTCCCTGTCCGGGTCTGTAGCCAGAAAGATATTATCTTTATCTTTAGCGGCTTTCTTGAGACCTTCTATCGTCTTCTTTTTGCCAGGGATTATTATATATTGAGGCTCAAAATTATTTTCTATGTCAATGCCCATCTTGGAACCAGGCAAGTCCATTATATGGCCCATGGAAGAAGTAACAACAAAATCCTTCCCCAGTATCTTGTTTATAGTATTAGCTTTGGCAGGTGATTCAACTACTACAAGTGACTTAGCCATAAGTTAACTCCTCACAAAATTCTTACCTGCAAGCTGTTTTGCCAGTTTCCTTATCTCCAGATTCAATAGAATTCTAGAGATCTCGGAAATACCTAGCTTGCTCTCCTCTACCAATTCGTCTATATGCTTTGGGTCACTGGTTAATAGAGTATATACTAAATTCTCGTCTTTGTCCAATCCAGGAAGCAATTTACCCTTGTCCCGTTGTGTCGACGGAATAGGTTGTCTGTCGACGCAGCGAAATAAGTTCAATTCCTCAAGTATGTCATCCACTGTTTCAGCCAGTTTCGCGCCCTGTTTTATAAGCCTGTTTGTGCCCTTTGATGTTATTGAGTCCACTTTTCCGGGTATTGCAAATACATCCCTTCCCTGCTCCATGGCGCAGTCGCTTGTGATAAGCGCGCCGCTTCGCTCAGCGGCTTCTACCACTACCACTCCCAGAGACAAACCGCTTATGACCCTGTTTCTTTTTGGAAAATTTCCTTTGTCAGGTATTGTCATCATGGGAAATTCTGATATTACAGCGCCGGACATTGCTATTTCCTCAGCGAGATCAGCGTGTTCTTCAGGATAAATATTCGAGAGTCCTGAACCTAGAACTGCCAGCGTCCTTCCTTTTGCCTTCAAGGCGCCCTTGTGCGCCTTGGAATCAATGCCCCTGGCAAGCCCTGAAATTACTGTCACGCCCCTTGAGGCCAGCTCAAATCCCATTTTCTCAGCTGTCTGCATGCCATAGAACGAAGCCCTGCGTGAACCAACCACTGCCACAGCCACGGCATCTTGAGGTAACATCTCGCCTTTTACATACAAAACTACAGGCGGATCGTAAATATTCTTTAAGTTCTCAGGATAATCCTTGTCTAAAAAAGTTATGACCCTGACCCCGTGCTTTTCTACCAGCTCGAGTTCCGGAGCTATGTCTATATCTTTAATTGACTGCAGGATCTTTGGCGCCAGCTTCGGCCCTATCTTCTCAATCCCCGCAAGCTCTTTCTCTTTTGCCTTAAATACCTTGTCCAGAGACCCAAACTGCTCAAGAAGCGCCTGCGTCCTCACGCTTCCCACGCCCTCTATCATATTAAGGCCGATCAATCTCTCTTTGTCACCCATTTTATTATCTTATCCGCCACTTCTTCTGCGCTCGAAGTATCCGTATCTATACAAAAGTCTGCCCTTTTATAATAAGGGGCTCTCTTTTTCAACAGCTCTTCTATTTTTTTCTCCGGGTCAGGAACATTCAGGAGAGGTCGACTAGCCAGGTCTTTTGTCCTCTTAAGAATCACTTTAGGCGATGCCTCAAGGCAGATGATCAAGCCGTTTTTCTTGAAATTCTGAAAATTCTTATCATTCACAACTGCGCCTCCGCCTGTAGATATAATAACGCCTTTTTCCTGTGAAACTTTTCCCGCTGTATCCATCTCTAAATTTCTGAAATAATCCTCTCCTTTTTTGTCGAAAATTTCTCTAACAGGGCAACCCTCTTTTGCTTCTATCATTTCATCCATTTCTATAAATTCACATCCTAATTTAGCCGCGAGTATCCTGCCAACAGCGGTCTTGCCCGTGCCCATGAACCCTACCAATACTATATTCTGCATAATATTTTTCCTCTCGCTATCTTTATAAACTATATCAGATGCTAAACTATTAGTCAATAAATCTCATTAACTGCTTGCATATTAAATCCTTATATGGTATGCTTTTACTCAAAAATGAAAAAATTTCTTTGCCTTTTCATATTCTTGCTATGCGTCAATTCCCTTTTTATAAGCCCTGTCTATTGCTGGGATATAAAAGATAGAAATGAATACTTATTAGACGTAAGAGGCGATGACGGGGATATTATTCTTAACCGCATTACTCTCCATAACCAACTAAAATCTCCTGAATTGGAAATGACCGCTTTTAGCGAAGCCCAGTGGAACATAGGTACAAGTGAGTGGGAAAAAATAACCATGGGAGCTGAAATAGGCAAATATGTATATAAATGGCTTTACCTCGGACAGTCACTGCAATTCATGTCCGGAGAAATGCTGGATTATATGGCGTTCAAGGTAGATAATAGATCCATAGACTCGACTACAAAAATAGCTATAGGCATACCTATTATAGAAGACCTTTGCCTGCGTTTATTCGAGGAATATTCAATAAATATTGAAAAAGGCAAAGAGGAATATTGTGAGATAGGTATAGAACTAAATTACGATATCAGGGGGTATTGTTCTATAGGGATCGGCTGGAGACATACTGACAGGATTCACAATTTCGACTCTGACTATATAAGCTCCTCTATTATCTTAAACTTTTAATCTTCTCAGATAGGCTTCGTAATTCTTTTTTATATCAGAAATATTATCCCCGCCGAATTTTTCCAGCAAGACATTACCAAGGACAAACGCGACCATTGCCTCTCCGATAACACCCGCGGCAGGTACAGAGCATATATCAGACCTCTCAGTCGCAGACTTTACTGCCTCCTTTGTATCGATATCTACTGTATTAAGGCCCTTCATTAATGTGCTTATAGGTTTCATATAGCCGCGCGCTATGATGTCCTCGCCGTTCGACATGCCGCCTTCTATGCCACCCGCGTTATTCGTTTTTCTATACATGCCTTTGGATTTTGAATACAGTATTTCATCGTGAACCTTTGAGCCAAGTTTTCTGGCAGACTCACAGCCATTGCCTATTTCAACTGCCTTTACAGCCGGTATGGACATAATAACTCTTGCTATCTCAGCATCCAGGCGCCTGTCGTACTGGACATAACTCCCTAGACCCGCGGGCACACCTTCAACTATTACCTCAAAAATCCCTCCCAGGGTGTCTTTCTTCTCCCTGGCATTATCGATCTCCTCTATCATTAATTTTTCCGACGCGCGGTCAGCGCAGTTTAATCTTGAATCTGACAGATTTTTTTCTATCTCGTCAAAGCTCAGACTGGCTGTATGCGCCTCTACTCCGCCTATCATCACTACGTGGCTCAATATCCGCATGTTAAACTCTGATAGCAATAGTTTAGCGACCGCTCCTATTGCAACCCTCGCTGCGCTTTCCCTGGCTGAGGCCCTCTCAAGGACAGGCCTGGCATTGTCAAAACCATATTTCAATATCCCGGCAAGATCAGCATGGCCTGGCCTGGGATTTTTAATATCCGGCAGTTTGTCCATTGAAAAATCTTTATTTTCTATCAGGATTGACAAGGGGCTTCCTATGGTAACGCCTTTTATAAGGCCTGACAGGATCCTGGCTGTGTCTTTTTCTATCTTCATCCTGTCTCCTCTCCCATACCCTTCCTGCCGCCTCTGGAGTTCTTTATTCACAAAGTCATTGTCTATCTTAACTCCGGCTGGCATGCCTTCTAAAATCCCCACAAGCGCTTCACCGTGAGACTCTCCAGCAGTTAATATTCTTAGCATAATTCACCCCCGTACAAGTTACCTCGTCGCTCCGCTCCTCGGAACTTGTTTCAAAGGGGCTTACGCCCCTATGACGCTCCGTGATGTTCCTATTCGTCACATCACTCCACTGTTACCCCTCGGGGGATTGCCTGCAATCCCCCAAACCCCCTACAGTTGTATGGAATTATTA
>JAHIEN010000137.1 GCA_018901615.1 Candidatus Omnitrophota bacterium
AAAGGAATTAGGTTATGGCGCTATAACATTGGCCAAGACATTAGGGTGGTTAGTGGTTTTGGAATTGGCGCTGATTTTTACCGAGGTCCTGGTTTTATTGAATGGCTCTTCTGATGCAGTAGTGGGCGCCAGGGCATTTCTAACAGGCAGTTACAGCTTTTTATTCTGGGCAGTGGAGATCGGTCTCGGGAGCATTATCCCGCTTGCGATACTTCTTAATTCTAACAGGGCAGCAAAACTTTCGCTTCAGTCAATAGCAGCAATACTTGTTTTAGTAGGTGTCTTTGTCATGCGCTATATCATCGTTATGGCAGGGCAAATTTAAGGGGGGTGAGGGCAAGATGGTCAAACTTACACGTCGAAACCTTATAAGACTCGGGATAGCAAGTGCTGCTGTTTTAGCTGGCGCAGATAAACTTTTTGGGAAACAGCCTATTTTGAGCGGCAAATTAAAACTGGAAGATGGCGGCAAGGACTTTTCTCCTGAGACAGGCAAAGAGCGGAAGGTCATCCCTACCGCGTGCTGGCAGTGTGTATCGCGCGACGCAGTGGTGTGCTATGTAGAGGATGGAAAACTCGTAAAGATAGAGGGGAATCCTGAATCCATCCGTAACCGGGGCAAGATCTGCGCCAAGGGCCAGGCAGGCATTAATCAGGTCTATGACCCTGACCGCATCCTGTACCCTATGAAAAGGGCTGGCAGGCGCGGAGAGGGAAAATGGAAGAGGATTTCCTGGGACGAGGCCCTGAATGAACTCACTGCAAGGTTAAAGAAACTTTTGGATGAAGGCCATCCTGAAAAATTCATGTTTCATTATGGCAGGATGAAGGGTTCTGATGATAAG
Organism: Candidatus Omnitrophota bacterium; assembly: GCA_018901615.1. GTDB lineage: Bacteria > Omnitrophota > Gorgyraeia > Gorgyraeales > Gorgyraeaceae > JAHIEN01. The sequence continues at coordinate 846 of JAHIEN010000137.1, forward strand.
ATCATTAAGGATAATTTTCTGCCGGCATATGGAACTGGGACCATTGGAAATCACACCTCGATTTGCGAAGGCGCCAAATGGGTTGCGCAGGAACTTACATGGGGGAAACACTATGATGTCAATGATGTCCAGCACGCCAATATGATCCTTAACTTTGGTTGTAACATCATGGAGGCGCATACATCCCACATACAGCTATCCCAGCGCACAATCGAGGCCATGGCTGAGCGCGGGACGAGACTCATTACATTTGACGTGCGGCTTTCAAACACTGCTGCAAAGTCAACCGAGTGGATACCGATAAAACCAGGCACTGACGGGGCAGTGGTCCTCGCAATGGCAAATGTAGTGATGCAAGAGGAACTCTACGACTCTGATTTTATTAACAAGTGGACCAATGTTACTGTTGATGAACTGAAAAGCCACCTTAAACAATATACGCCTGAGTGGGCAGAAAAGATAAGCGGTGTCAGCGCTTCAAAGATCAGATCTCTTGCCATAGAGTATGGCAGGGCAAGGCCTGGCACGATTGTATCATATCGAGGCGCGGTAGCGCATTATAATGGCGTGGAAACAGAGCGTGCCATAAAGATGCTCGATGCCATCCTCGGGAATATTGATGTAAAAGGCGGCACGTGCAGGGCAGTAAGCGCGAAATGGTCCTATCCAAAGGCAAAAGGAGAACAGAAAAAACTCAAGATCTTAGACGGGCTTAAGGGAGATGCTATATACCCTACTCATCATATCAATCATCGTGTGTTAAAGGCCATAAAAGATGGCAGTAACGGCAGGCCTGATGTGTATATGATATATTGCTACGAGCCTGTCTATGCCAATGGCGAGGTCCAGGAGAACATTGATATAATGAAGGATGAAAAACTCCTTCCTTATATAGTGGCGGTCAATCCTTTTTATACTGAATCAACTGCCTTGGCAGACCTGATACTGCCGGATGTTACTTACTTAGAGAGATGGTCATGGGATGATATGGTGAGCTATGAGCATATAGGCGAGTTCTATATACGTCAGCCTGTAGTAAGCCCTCCAGGCCAGACAAGGCAGTTTCAGGATGTGGTGTGTGAATTGGCAAAAAGGCTTGGGCTAAAGCTTGATTTTGATTCAGCAGAGGATTTTGTGAAAAAGTCCTGCGAGAAAAGCAAGGTGGACTTTGAGTATTTAAAAAAGCACGGTGTTTGGCATAACCCAGAAGATAAGCCTAAATACAAATCTTATGCCAAGGAACTGAAACCGGAACAATACACTGCCGAAAATGTACTACTGGATGCAGCAACAGGTGTTTACTGGGATTGGAAAAAATCCAAGGCAAAGACCGTGGAAGAAGCCCAGGAGAAAGGATATACTGCCACGAAGGATGCCTACAAGGGTTACGTGGGCCAGAAGATAGGTAGCTCTGTCTATGCGGGATTTAAACCAGATAAGCTCAATAAGTCTGGCTTGTTTGAGATATCCTCGAACTTTTTAAAGAAAGAAGGATATAACCCGCTCCCCAGTTATTTTCCTGTTCCTGAACACGAGAACATGAAAAAGGATGAAATGATCCTCACTACTTATAAGGTAGGCGTGCAGATCCACTCCCGCAGCCAGAACTGTAAGTGGCTTACTGAGATCTATCATGAAAATCCAGCATGGATCAATCCCGCGACTGCTAAGAGTAAGGGCATAAAGGACGGGGATAATATAAAGGTCAAATCCAGGGTCGGAGATATTATTACAAAGGCCAAGCTTACTGAAGGTGTTCACCCGCAGGTAATAGCTATCTCTCATCATCTGGGTCACTGGGAATATGGCGCGTACGCGTCTGGCAGGGGATGTAAGGATTATCAAAATCATGTGTGTGAACCTGATTGCCATAACAAATGGTGGAAGGGCGTAGGCGTGCACCCTAACTGGATTATCCCGAACTCGCCTGACCCTATTGCTGGCCAGCTGAGATTCATGGACACAGTAGTAGAGGTAACCAGGGCATAACATGAAACCTATAGAGCGCAGCAATGTTTATGGTCTGTTGTCACGGGTATATAGCTCTGAGCCCAGCAAGGACTTTCTCGAGAGCATCAGGGGCTCGAGTTTTATAGAGGCCCTGGGCCAGGATTTTAAAAGCGCGTCTTTAAATGAACTCGTGGACGAACTTTCAGTGGAGTATACCCGGCTCTTTATCGGGCCGGGTAGCCATATCTATCCGTACGAGTCAGCATATCGCAAGGATAAGGGATCCATAGATAAGGATATAAAGAATTTTATTGAATCCCGCGGACTTAGATATAGATCAGACTTTACTGAAGGTCCTGACCACATAAGCGTAGAGCTTGAGTTCATGGAAAGAATAACGCAGGAAGAGATAAAGGCGCGGAAACAAGGAGATCTTAAAAAGGCATCCAGTTTTACTGAGCTCGGAAAAAAATTTGTAAACGAGCATCTGATAAAATGGGTGCCTATATTCTCAGATAGGGTAATAGATGTGGCCTCTTTATCCTTTTATCGTGAAATGGCAAAATTAACTAAAGAGTTTATTCTACTGGAGGGGGTGGATAAAAATGAGTAATCAGCCAAAGATCCTGATTATCGACGATGATCCGGATATCGTAGAAGCAATGAAGGTAGTCTTGGAGAGCAAGAAGTATCAGGTCGCTACTGCCAAGAGCGGGAAAGAGGGCCTTAAAAAGGTTAAACAGGAAAAGCCAAATCTTATTATATTAGACGTCATGATGGAGACGCAAAGTAAAGGTTTTGACGTCGCAAGGGCTATTAAAGGTGACGAAGATACCAAAAACACCCCTATCCTTATGCTCACAGCTGTTAAGGAAAATACAGGATTGGATTTCAAGAAAGAGGCAGGTGATGATGTCTGGCTTCCAGTTGATGCTTATCTTGACAAACCGCTCAAACCCGACGAATTGATTTCAAAGGTTGAACTGCTCTTAGGAAAGAGTTAGAATATAAGATGTTATGGAGAGCTTGAATTCGCGTGAGGGTCTCTTTGAAAGGATTCATTGGCTCATAAAGCTGCGATGGATAGCTGTCGTTGGGGTCTTTCTGTCGGTATTCTTCGCAGTTAATGTACTAAAAATCCCTGTCCCAGACATACCTTTATATACTATAGCGCTTATACTCGGGGTATATAATCTCGCGTCCCTTGTCCATGTAAACAGGTCAAGGGCGAATTTTCCCGCACTGGCCAATAGGATCGCCAATACGCAGATATCCATCGATCTTTTTATCCTTGCCAGCCTCGTGCATTTTTCAGGCGGAATAGAGAATCCTTTTATATTTTATTTTATCTTTCATATGATCATCGCGAGCATACTTCTTTCGCGGCTCGCGGCATTTTTGCAGGCCACGCTGAGCGTGTTTCTGTTTTCTATTGTGGTAGCCTCGGAGTATCTCGGGATTTTGCCACATTATTGTTTAGTTGGTTTTGTTTCTTCTGATCTCCGCAACAATGCTATTCACATTAGCGGTATAGCCTTTGTTTTTGTTTCTACCTTGTATATAGCAGTGTATATGGCCACGTCTATTTCAAAGAGATTGAGAGAACGCGAGGCAAGTTTAAAAGAGGTAAACACACAATTGATACAAAAGGACCGTATAAAAAGTGAATATGTTTTAAGAGTCAGTCATGACATCAAAGAACATCTGGCAGCGATTCAGAGTTGCATAGAGCCGGTCACCGGTGGTATCACTGGTCAGCTCAATGAGAGACAGATGAACCTGCTTGAAAGGGCTGATGAACGCGCGGGAAAACTCATGTTTTTTGTAAAGGCGCTCCTGGAGGTCACGCGCATCAAGTTAAGTAGAGAGATAAGGATGGCGTGTTTCGATTTTGGCGATACATTACAGGACGCTATAAATGATGTTACACCTAAGGCGAAAAATAAAAACATATCGATTGCTTCAAGCGTAGAAGGCACGATTCATGAGATCAGAGGGGCAAGGGAATATATCCATGAGGTGATTACAAATCTTCTGGCAAATTCTATAAAATATACGCCGCGCAATGGAAAGATCAGCGTCATCGTTAGTGATAAGGGCAATTCCATCCTTATAGAGATTAAAGATACAGGCATAGGGATACCCAGGGCAGAGCTGCCAAAGGTATTTGATGAGTTTTACAGGGCATCCAATGCCAGGGAAATCGAAAAAGATGGCACAGGCCTGGGCCTCTCAATAGCAAAACAGGTAGTGGAGAGGCACAATGGAAAGATCTGGGTAGAATCAGAAGAGGGTAAAGGCACCACGTTCTTTATAACGTTACCTAAGTGACCCTTTGAATGTTGTTAATATTCAAAGGGTCATCCTGAGCCGAAGGTGAAGGATCTCATTCTTTAAGATTCTTCGCTTCGCTCAGAATGACAAAAGGAGGAATGCTATGTTTAAGTTTGGGATGGGTGAGCTGGTTGTAATCTTGTTGATCGTTCTTCTTTTATTTGGCGCATCAAGGCTCCCAGAGATAAGCCGTTCATTGGCCAAGTCAATAAAGGAGTTCAAAAAAGCAGGAAAAGAGCTAAAGGGCGACATAGAAGACGTTACAAAAGACGAAACATAACATGGATGAACGACTCACTCTAGTAGAACATTTAGACGAGGTCAGGACAAGGCTTCTAAAGTCAGTCGTGTTTGTGACCATTATATCGTGCGTACTTTACAGCATCATAGACGTACTTGTGCCTGTGCTTGCTAGGCCTGTCAAGCGGCTCATATTTATAGCGCCGCAAGAAGCCTTTATAGTAAATATTAAAATAGCTTTTTTGGGTGGTGTCTTTTTTTCTTCGCCGTATCTTCTTTACCATATCTGGGAATTTGTCTCAGTGGGCCTGGAGAAAAAGGAAAGAAGATACGTCCTCATATTCGGGTTATTGTCTTTTGTGCTTTTTATATTGGGGTGCAGTTTTGGGTATTTCATAATCTTACCCATTGCCATAAAGTTTCTCCTGGGGTTTGCGACGGACGTCATAAGCCCCATGATAACAGTGAGCAGCTATGTCTCTTTTGTCGGGACTATAATCTTTGCCTTTAGTCTCGTGTTCCAGCTGCCTCTAGTAATGCTTTTTCTCACAAAGATCGGTATGGTTACTCCTGTGTTTTTGGCAAAGAAAAGAAGACATGCAATAGTCGGCATGTTTATAGTGGCAGCAATTCTAACGCCGCCAGACGTAATCACCCAGCTTTTAATGGCAGGACCGCTACTGATTTTATATGAAATCGGCATTATGTTTTCCAAATGGGCATATAGGCCAGCATGATAAAGGTTAAAGAAGCGCTAAAAATAATTTTGAGTTCTATAAGGCCGCTAGGAAGCGAGAAAGTCAGGCTCCTGGATGGCCTGGATAGGGTCATAGCTACTGATATCCATGCAAACTGCAATTTGCCGCCATTTGATAATTCTGCAATGGACGGGTATGCAGTTAGGGCAAGGGATACCAAAGGTGCCTCATCTGAGAGGCCAAAGGTTTTAAAGGTAATAGAGGATGTAGCCGCAGGTTATACTGCAAAAAACAGGATTCGTAATAACCAGGCCATAAGGATAATGACAGGCGCGCCAGTTCCAAATGGGGCTGACAGCGTGATTATGGTGGAGTTTACAAAAAAGGATAAAAATCTAGCCGAGATATTTAAACAGACTAAGAAAGGTGAGAATATTCGTAGAGCTGGCGAGGATGTAAGAAAAAAGCAAAAGGTTTTGTCGAAAGGCACTGTCCTAAGGCCGCAGGAAATAGGCATGCTCGCGTCACTCGGCATAGCCAAGATAAATGTATCAAAAAGGCCAAGGGTCGGAATACTGGCAACGGGTGATGAGCTTGTAGGGGTAGAAGAGAGATTAACAAAAGGTAAGATCAGAAACAGCAATACCTATATAGTCCATGGCCAGATAGTAAAGTGTGGAGCCGCACCAGTTGATTTAGGCATTGCAAGGGACACAAGGATAAAGGTAAGGAAAAAAATAGAGGCAGGTTTGAACAAACGTCTGGATATGCTCCTGGTCATGGGGGGGATTTCTGTAGGAGACTATGATTTAGTAAAGGATGTCTTATTGGACATGGGAATGAAGATGAAATTTTGGAAGGTTTGCCAGAGGCCGGGAAAACCTCTTGCATTTGGGATCATAAAAGGTATCCCTGTATTTGGCCTGCCAGGTAATCCCGTATCCTCTGCAATAAGCTTTGAAGAATTCGTCAGGCCTTCGCTACTAAAAATGCAGGCTGCGGAGAGTCTATTCAGGCCAGGCGTGTGGGCGATCCTGACTCAGGATTTTAAGAAGAAAAAAGACCTCAGGTATTTTATCCGCACGAGGCTTAAAAATATAGATGGAAAGTTTTACGCCTCGATTACCGGGCCGCAGGGCTCAGGTATTATAAATTCGCTTGTCTTAGCTGACGGCATAATAGTGGCACCTGAAGAAAAGACGCTTCTTAAAAAAGGACATAAGGTATATGTCCAGCTTTTAAGGCATGGATTTGACGGAGGCGCGATTTGAATCCGGTTACTGGAATAATATTGGCAGGCGGTAAAAGCACTCGCATGAAAACTGACAAGGCGTTTTTAAAACTCGGCCCAAAGACCATGATCGGAGAACTTGTTTCAAGGTTGGAGAAAAAATTTTCAAAACTCGTAATCATCGCCAATGATAAAGAAAAATACGCGAGGTTTGACATGCAGGTCATGGAGGATATCATACCTGATAAAGGGCCGTTAGGCGGCATATACACTGGTCTCGTTAAATCAGATAGCTTTTATAATTTCATCTTTAGCTGCGACGCGCCTTTTGTGAATCCTGATTTAATAGATTATATGATCAGTAAAGCAAAGGACTTTGATATAGTAGTGCCAAAGTGGAGAGGGAGATTCGAGCCGCTCCATGCAATTTATTCAAAGAACTGTATACTGGCAATCGAGAGGCAGCTTGAGAAAAATGAATTAAAGGTAACAAGTTTTTATCCCGAGGTTATTGCGAAGATGGTCGAGCAGGAAGAGCTGGAAAGATTTGATCTGGGTCAAACCCCCTTTATGAATATAAATACACCGGAGGATTATGCCACTATTAGACAGTTTTAATCGTCAGATAGATTATTTGCGCATCTCAGTCACTGACAGGTGTAATCTGAGATGTAAATATTGCATGCCTGCAGGTGGTATTGCGAATAAACTTCATAGCGATCTTCTATCATTTGAAGAGATTGCAAAGATCGTGAGGATAGGAGTTTCTTTAGGTGTAGATAAAATACGTCTTACAGGCGGCGAGCCATTAGTGAGGAAGGATATTGTAGAACTTGTGAAGATTTTAGCTAATATAGAAGGCCTAAAGGATATTTCCATGACGACCAATGGCACTCTATTAAAGAATTATGCGTCACAACTTAAAAAAGCTGGACTCAAAAGGCTAAATATAAGTTTAGACACATTGCAAGAAGAGAAATATAAAGATGTCACAAGGGGAGGAGAATTAAAGGATGTAAAAGAGGCGATCAGTCTTTGTTTGGAAACAGGTTTTAGTCCCTTAAAGATAAACATGCTTCTTTTAGCCGGCATAAATGACGATGAGATCATTGATTTTTTAAGATTGACGATAAACCTGCCTATACATGTAAGGTTTTTGGAGTTTATGCCGACAAAAAATAATGAATTCTGGCATTCCAGGAAGGATTTTATATCGTATAAAGAGGTTATAGATATCTCCCATGGGTTAGGGCCTGTGGAGAACATTGATGTATATGGCAATGGCCCTGCAAAAAACTTCAAGATTAAACATGCCAAAGGCACATTTGGATCTATAGCTCCTTTGAGTGAAAGTTTTTGTTCTAGTTGCAACAGGCTCAGGCTTACATCAGATGGATTTTTAAAAGGTTGCCTGCATTCAGACCTTAAGATTAATCTAAAAGATCCTATAAGGCGGGGCATGGATGAAAAAAGACTTATCCAGCTTATAAACTTGGCAGTAAATACAAAACCAAAGGAACATATTCTTAGCGAGAATCCGATTTCATCATCAGAATATTTGATGTGTCAGATAGGAGGATAGGGCAGTGGACAGTGGCGATATAAGAATGGCGGATATAAGTGAAAAGTCACAGACTAAGAGGGTGGCCATTGCGCAGGCAAGGGTTTTTATGAAAAAGGATACGCTCTCAAGCTTGATCAAAGGCAATATCCCCAAGGGCGATGTCCTTGCTTGCGCAAAGGTAGCAGGTATTATGGCTGCTAAGAAGACGAGTGAGCTCCTTCCCCTATGCCATCCTTTAGAGATTACTAATGTAAAATTGGAGTTTGATATCGATGAGACAAAGGTCTGCATATTAGTAAAGGCAATAGTTTCTGTTCTTGGTAGGACCGGTGTTGAGATGGAGGCGTTGACTGCAGCCTCTATTGCATCTCTAACTATCTATGATATGTGTAAGCCAGTGGACAGAGGTATAGTTATCTCTGATATTATGCTTTTGGAGAAGAGTGGAGGAAAGAGTGGCGCTTATAAAAGGCAAGGTTAAGGCTATTTCCACATCTTCGAAAAAAGGGTCTAAAAAAAAGAATGTGCAGATCGCTGTATTAAAGGAGGATTTTGGCATTGTGGGTGATGCGCACGGAGGAAGCGAGAGGCAGGTGAGTTTGCTCGCAGTTGAATCTATTGAGAAGATGCGCAATAAAGGTGTAGATGTAAATTCAGGTGATTTTGCAGAAAACATTACAACCTCTGGTATAGATTTGATGGCTTTAAAACTCGGCTCTCATTTAAAGATAGGTAAATCTGCCCTATTAGAGATTACACAGATTGGCAAGGTTTGTCATAATAGGTGTAAGATATACTATCAGGTCGGTGATTGTGTTATGCCAAAAGAAGGTATATTCGCTAAGGTCTTAAAAGGCGGTGTTATTAAACCAAAGGATAGATTGGAGGTAGCAAAATGACACGAAGTGAACGAAGTGAGCGGAGTCCCGAGCAAGCGAAGCGAGTCGAGGGATACTCTGTAGCAGTATTAACAATAAGTGATAAATGTTCAAAAGGCCAGCGTGAAGATGAGAGCGGTAAGATTGTCCAGGATATCATTAAGAATCTTCCAGGTGATGTGGTAAAGTATGAAATAATCCCTGATGAGCCGGAGATGATCAAAGAAAGGCTTAAAAATTATTGTGATGAATTAAAGGTGGATCTTGTTCTTACAAATGGCGGGACAGGATTTACTACAAGGGATGTTACCCCTGAGGCCACAAAAGAGGTTATTGAAAAGGAGGTCCCGGGGATCCCTGAAGCGATGCGCACACTTTGCCTCGGCCTTACCAAAAGGGCAATGCTTTCAAGGGGCATCTCAGGTATCAGAGGAAAGACATTGATACTTAATCTACCTGGCAGCACCAGGGGCGCAAAGGAGTCTTTAGAGGCTGTGCTGGAAGGCCTGCCGCATGGCCTGGATATGGTTGTTGGAAGGGAACACTAAGTGATTCTACTGAACCTTTTCCTTTCATTCCTGAGAATAGGATTATTTGCTATTGGCGGGGCGTATTCTTTCCTGCCTCTTATAGAAAGAGAAGTCGTTCATAAATATGGCTGGTTGACAAAGAATGAATTTCTGGATGTCATGGGCATGGTCAGGATATTTCCGGGCGCTATATCAATAAAGTTTGCAACCTATACTGGTTTTAAAATAGCCGGTATACCGGGCGTAATAGTTGCAAATTTAGGAAATATCCTGGGGCCGCTGGGTTTGATAATCTTTGCCTCATCCCTGTATGCCAGATATAAGGACCTGCCAAGTGTCCAGGGCGCATTTAGTATGATTCAGATGGCGATATTTGCTATGATTCTCGCTGTTGCATTTCAGCTGGTAAATACAGCTCAGTTGCTATCGATAAAGCATCTATCGGTGGTGGTTATTTCTTTTATCCTTTTTTTCTACGCAAAACTCCATCCCGCAATAATCATTATCGCTGTGGGGCTTATAGGGGCTTTTATGAGGTAGGATATCTACAAGTTGCAATTGTCATTTTACTAAGTTACAGATTGACAGTAAATAAATATTGTGGTTTAATTATAATTAATAACGGGGAGGTCGTGAAACGGCCTGAGAGTTCCGCAGGAGCGGATTACCCAAGGAACCTGAACTGGATAATGCCAGCGTAGGGAGTATAAGTCGCAGATTATCCCTGTGTGCTGGTCCAGGGATTTTTTATTGTATGGAATTTTAATAATTCCATACAACTGTAGGGGGTTTAGGGGATTGCAGGCAATCCCCTAAGGGGTAACAGTGGAGTGATGTGACACTGCTGGCGCGACGAATAAGGAGCGCCGTTTAGCAGACCTGCCGAGCAAGTGAGGCAGGTAAAGGAACATCACGGAGCGTCATAGGGGCGTAAGCCCCTTTGAAACAAGTTCCGAGGAGCGGAGCGACGAGGTAACTTGTTTTAGGAGGTTTTGATATGGATGTGTACAGTATTTTAGAGAAAGTCATGGCTCAGAAACCATTAGTCCATCACCTGACAAACTGGGTCACTATTTATGACTGCGCGAATATAGTAAAGGTGTTGGGCGCTTCTCCTGTAATGGCGCACGCCAGGGAAGAATCCGGGGACATGGCAGGTCTTGCCTCCAGCCTTGTCTTGAATATAGGGACTCTTACGCCAGAGTTTATCGAATCAATGAAGATCGCTGCCAAATCAGCGAATAAAAAAGGTATCCCTGTAGTCTTGGACGTTTGCGGCGCGGGCGCTACGAAATTAAGGGATGATAAATCTTTCGAGCTCTTAGACCAGGTAAAGATAGATGTAATAAAAGGAAATGCCTCGGAGATAGCCAGGATCGCGGGCGAGAATGTGAAGACAAAGGGCGTTGATTCAGTTGAGGTTGAAAAGAATTTAATAGAGCTTGCCAGGCATCTGGCAGGAGAAAGAAACGCTACAGTTGTTATTACAGGGAAAGAAGACATTGTAGCTGATAAGACCAGATATTTCATTGTGAAGAATGGACACGAGATGATGATGCATGTGGTAGGAACAGGTTGCATGGCTGCATCAGTCATAGGTACTTTCAGCGCTGTGCATAAAAACCTGGCTGAGGCGGCAGCCAGCGCTCTTTCGGTTTATGGCATAGCGGCAGAACTCGCGGCAAAGGAATCCAAAGGCCCGGCCACGTTTAAAGAAAAATTATTTGATAATATCTACAGGCTTAATAAAGAGACAGTTGAAAGGATGAAGAAAGTAGAATGATAAAGGGTTATTATTTTATAACAGATTCTGATCTCAGCAAAAAAGGCAACTTAAGCGACGTAAAAAGCGCTATAGAGGCAGGCGTAACAGTTATCCAGTACAGGGGCAAGCTCGATGATACTGACCGTATGCTTAAGGAAGCCCGGGAACTTAAAGAGATATGCGGGGGAAAAGTGCTTTTTATTATAAATGACAGAGTTGGTATTGCGCTATCTGTAGATGCAGGTGGCGTACACCTGGGCCAGGGAGATATGCCGTATGAGACAGCGCGAGAGCTTCTGGGCAAAGATAAGATAATAGGCGTGACAGTGCATGACCTGAAAGAAGCAGTATTGGCAGAAAAAAAAAGCGCAGATTATCTTGGGGTAAGTCCTGTATTTACTACGACTACTAAGGACGATGCCGGGAAACCATGCGGCGTAGAACTTATCAGAGAGATAAAGAAAAATTGCAGGATCCCTGTTACTGCAATAGGAGGTATTACCCTGGACAATGCAAGGGAGGTGATAGAAGCGGGCGCAGACGCCATATGCGCCATATCAGCAGTTGTGACAAAGGATGATGTGAAGGGGGAGATCGAAAAATTCCAGAAATTTTTCGATTAACAAGAGGAGGTCGTATGTTTCAGCCTGTGACTGAAGCAAAGATTACAAAGGCGATTCTAAAGGAATTTGCCGCGTGGTTTGAGGAATATATTATTTCAGATGTAATAGTTGTAGGTGGTGGCCCGAGTGGACTTGTAGCAGCCAGGGAATTAGCAAGAGATGGATTAAAGACACTGGTCATTGAAGCAAATAACTATCTGGGCGGTGGTTTCTGGATAGGTGGCTATTTGATGAATACGCTTACCTTCAGGGCGCCAGCTCAAAAAGTACTGGATGAATTAAATATCCCTTATAAAGAAGCAGATGAGGGATTATTTACAGCAGACGGGCCAAACGCGTGTTCTAAGCTCATATCAGCTACTTGCGACGCGGGCGCGAAGATCTTAAACATGACAAAGTTTGACGATGTGGTGTTCAGAAATGGAAAGGTAGAAGGAGTTGTCATAAACTGGACGCCTGTCTCAGCTTTGCCAAGACAGATTACATGCGTGGATCCGGTTTCCATGGAATCAAAGGTTGTAATAGATGCTACGGGGCACGATGCCCATGTATGTAAGAGCCTGGAGAAAAGAGGTATGATAAAGCTTAAAGATTTCGGTCCGATGGACGCCAATAGCTCGGAGGATTTAGTTGTGGAGAAGACGGGCGAGATCTTTCCGGGCCTCCTTGTCTCAGGTATGGCAGTATCGACCGCGTATGGTATACCTCGTATGGGCCCTACATTCGGAGGCATGCTCCTATCTGGTAAAAGAGCAGCTAAGCTTGCAAAAGAGAAGCTTTTAACCTGTCAGGTATAACAAATTTATTTTAGTTGCATTTTTTTGAATCGAGGTATAGTATAAAAAACTGAGGATGGAATTATGTGAAGTATTAGGAGGGGATTATGGACTGGAAGATATTTTTTGCTACTTTTGGCGCTATATTTTTCGCGGAACTCGCTGATAAAACTCAATTAGTAGGGATAGGTATGTCCGCGAAATCAGGTAGGCCTTTATCGGTCTGGCTAGGCTCCATATCAGCGTATATTATTGTCACAGCGATAAGTGTATTGATAGGCACGACGCTTGGAAAATATATCAAACCTGAGATAATAAAATACACAGGCGCCGCGCTATTCATAGTCGTAGGCGTACTAATGCTAACAGGCAAGCTTTAATTTCACACTTTTGTGACACACAGAAATGCGTGAAATTAGAGTATCATTAGGTATGCATGTCAGAAACTAACCTTACTTTTACAGAACACCTGGAAGAATTGAGGCAGAGGATAATACGATCACTTGTCTTTGTTATAATAGCCTCTATCCTTACATACGCCTTTACGGATAAAATCTTGATTTTTCTCTCAAAACCGGCCGGCAGGCTTGTGTTTATAGCGCCAGCCGAAGCCTTTATAACCAGGATAAAACTCGCGTTATTCGGGGGGCTTTACCTGTCATTGCCTCTTATTTTATACGAGGTCTGGGGTTTTGTATCTTCAGGGCTTGAGCGGACTGAAAGAAAGTACGCGTTATTATTCAGCGTTTTTTCATTTATACTTTTTACAGCTGGGACTCTTCTCGGGTATTTTGTTATTGTGCCTATAGGGTTGAATTTTCTGTTGAGTTTCAGCTCAGAATATCTCCAACCCATGATAAGCGTGGGTAGATATACTTCTTTTGTAATGAGCCTTTCATTTGCCTTTGGGCTAGTATTCCAGCTGCCTTTGGCGATACTCTTTCTTACCAAAACAGGCATAGTCACGCCTGAATTTTTATCCAGGAATAGAAAATACACTATAGTCATTATTTTTATAGCAGCCGCAGTCTTTACCCCGCCTGATGTAATCACGCAGTGCCTGATGGCTATACCTTTACTGGCACTCTACGAAATAAGCATATTTCTTTCCAGGATAGCTCGGAAGTAATTTTAAAAAATACTTGACAAGGCCAATTAATGATACTAAAATAGTATTATTAAAGAAAGGAGCATTTCATGAAGTTTATTGTAAGGGATACAGATTATGCTGTGAGGGCGCTTGTTTATATGGCAAAGCAGTCTCTGAGCAAAAATAAGAAGGTATTTACTGTAGACGAGGTAGTTAGAGAAGAAGGTTTGCCAGGGCGTTTTTTAAGAAAACTACTTCAAACTTTGGCAAAACGAGGATTATTAGTTTCGAATAAGGGGAAAAAAGGCGGATTTTCATTTTTAAAGCCGCCAGCCAGCATAAAACTAACAGATATCATGGAAGCATTTCAGGGCAGGGTCGATATTACGAATTGCCTGCTTAAAGGCAGGCCCTGCCCTAATAAAAAGAAGTGCATATTGAGAAAAACCTTGAAGAATATAAACAAATTAATTCAAAGAGAATTAGAAAAGATAACAGTAGTATCTCTTCTGGAGGGAAGATAGCAATGGTAAAACGAAAGATCGTTAAGATAAACGAGAAGAAATGTACAGGCTGTGGACTCTGTATACCTAATTGCGCTGAAGGCGCGCTCCAGATAGTGGATGGCAAGGCCAGGCTTGTTAAGGAGATCTACTGTGATGGTCTTGGCGCATGTCTTGGCCATTGCCCGGAAGACGCTATAACTATAGAGGAAAGAGACGCGGCTTTATTTGACGAAAAGGCCACGGAAAAACATCTAGAAGGCCTTAAGAAAAAAGAGTTGGAGAAGAAAGAATTGCCGTGCGGGTGCCCTGGGACAGCGGTGAAGACATTGAAGGCTAAAGGTTCTAGGCTCAAGGCTCAAGGTAAAAGAAAATCCGAGTCAGAACTGGGAAATTGGCCGGTGCAGCTGATGCTTGTGCCTGTCGAGGCGCCTTATCTAAAGGATGCGGAATTATTGATAGCGGCGGACTGTGTACCGTTCGCGTATCCTGATTTTCACGAGGATTTTCTTAAAGGAAAGGCGCTGGTCATAGGCTGCCCGAAGCTTGACGCGGCCACTATATACGAAGAAAAACTCGCGGAGATCATAAAACATAACAACATAAAAAACATTACTGTGGCTCACATGGAGGTGCCTTGCTGTTTCGGGCTGAATCATATCGTGGGCGAGGCAATAAGATTGTCAGGTAAAAACGTGTCACTGAAAGAGGTCACTATAGGCATAAGAGGTGAGGTAAAATGAGTTTTTTTGAAGGGTGTCCCGGTTCAAAGAGAATACGCGAGCCGTTTCCCGAGAATATAAAATGCGGGTGCGGTAAAGAAATAGAGATCTGGTCTGATGAGGTTGAGACAATATGTCCGCATTGCAAGAAAAAGGCCAGCCGTAATATGCCGCAGTCATGTCTTGACTGGTGCAAGATGGCAAAGGACTGCGTAGGTCTGGACAAATTCGAGAAATATAAAAAACATAAGGATGTTCGAGGTTAAACCTCGAACAGCAAAGAAGGAGGAAGAAATGTTTTGTTATCAATGCGAACAGACGGCAGGCGGCACAGGATGCACAAAAGCAGGTGTTTGCGGAAAAAATGAGGATATACAGAGCCTTCAGGATACGTTGCTGTACGGATTAAAAGGCATAGCTGCTTATGCCTTTCACGCAAGGGAATTGGGCGCGAAAGACAATGACGTTGATGCCTTTATGCACGAGGCCTTATTCAAGACAGTTACTAATGTGAGCTTTGACCTTGACCAGTATCTGGGTCTGGTCTTGAAATGTGGCCAGATGAATATTAAGATAATGGAGCTTTTGGATAACGCGCATACCAAAAGGTTTGGTAGTCCTGTGCCTACAGAAGTCGATACAGGCACGAAAAAAGGCCCGGGTATACTTATTACCGGGCATGATTTATTAGACCTGTATGAACTGTTAAAGCAGACAGAAGGCACGGGTATAAACATCTATACGCACAGTGAAATGCTTCCGGCGCATGGTTACCCTGAACTCAAGAAATTCAAACACCTGGCCGGTAATTATGGGAATGCATGGCAGGATCAGAAAAAAGAGTTTAAGGAATTTTCAGGGGCTGTCCTCGCCACTACAAATTGCGTTTTAATACCGCCCGAAAATACATATCTTGACAGGCTTTTTACCATAGGGATTACAGGCATACCAGGCGCCAATCACCTTCAATCAAGGGATTTTACTAAATTGATAGAAAAGGCAAAATCCCTTCCGGCATTGCCTGAAAAACCAGGCAAGAAGATAATGACAGGGTTTCATCATACAGCTGTCCTGGGCCTGGCA
>JAHIEN010000138.1 GCA_018901615.1 Candidatus Omnitrophota bacterium
CTGCCGGTGAAAGAAAAACTATTTAATGAGTTTCACGCGCTGATAGTCGAGCTGGGCAAAAATATATGCAGGCTTGGAAAACCACTGTGCAGCAAATGTCCGATACGGAGGATCAAAAATGGCTGATGAGACAAAAGAAGCGACCAAAAAAGGACCCGTTGAGAAACCCGACAATTGCATGAAATGCAATAAGCGACTACAGAGAAAGACCTGGTATTACAGGAATGGCGGCTATTACTGTGGTAAGAGGTGCTGGAAGTTGGCGGTTGAAGCTGCCTCCAAGAAAAAGGAAGCCTGAATATCATGATAAAGGAACGCCGCAAACACCTGCGGGCAAGAAAACAACTCCCCCTGAAGATAGCGGACAAGTCTTTTGATGTCATCACTGAGACAGTGGACATCAGTCCGTCAGGTATATACTGCAGGATCACGAGGCTCTTGCCTGTGATGTCAAAGATAGAGGTAATAATGCTGGTCCCTGTAAAAGGCAATGGCAGGCAGACAAAAAAAATAAGGGCTATGGGAGTGGTTGTAAGGACAGAACCCGTGATATTGAAAGATACTGACAAGGCGCATTATAACGTCGCCATATTTTTTACCGAGATACCCAAGAAAGACAGGCAAGTCATTGAGGCCTATGTTTTATCGGGAAGCACGGATCAGCCAGAATTACAAATAATAAAAAACTAACGCATGGGAAAACCGAGCAGGCCTAAACAGGTAAAATTAATAATCGGATTGCTGGCAAAAAATAAAAAACTCCTCAATAAAATCGAGGAGTTTTTTATTAAGGAATTCGGAAGCATAGATCACAGAAGCCGGGACATATCGTTTGATTATACAGACTACTACAAAAAAGAGATGGGATGTCATATTAAAAGAAGATTTATATCTTTCAAAAAACTCATATCTCCGGGGTATATCGCGGATGTCAAGATAATAACCAACTCTCTTGAAAGGAAATTCTCAAATAGCAAAAAGGGCGTGGTAAAACGCGCCATTAACATCGATCCAGGCTATATATCTGACTCAAAGCTGGTGCTTGCCACGACAAAAGACTATTTTCACAGGATATACCTGAAAAAAGGGATCTACGCAGAGGTGACCCTCGCGTGGCAAAAAGGCGGGTTCAGGCCTTTTGAATGGACATACCCTGATTACAGGACACCTGAATACGCGGCTATACTGAATAACATAAGACACTCCTATATGGATGAAAGGGGTTAGCGTGCTGGATAAGGCAAAGTCATATTCAAGGCAAAGGCATCGCCTGGCAATCGCGGGCCTTGTGCTGCCGCCTGTTGTTTTATTTATTTTCCTCGCGTCAGGACTGCTTTTATATTTTAAAGATATAGCCACGACCATATCGGCCAACACCTATATCAGTCTTGTGATTTTTTCAGCCCTCACAGGGGCCGCGTACTACGCGGTCAATCTGCCGCTGGAATATTACTCGGGATTTATATTAGAACACAGGTACGACCTCTCGAATCAAACACCCGCGGACTGGCTTAAAAGAGAGATAAAAAAAATGGCCATATCCTTTTTTATCAGTATACCGATCGTTATTTCGCTCTATGCGTTTATAAAATACTGGCCGCTCCAGTGGTGGTTCCTCGCGGCTATGCTGTGGTTTTTTATCTCAGTCCTGCTGGTCAAGTTCGCGCCTTTATTGATCGTGCCGCTTTTTTATAAATACTCGCCCATAAAAAACTCTGCCCTGAGAGACAGGCTGGTAGACCTTGCTACAAAGTCCGGATTCAAAGCAGAGGGTGTATATGAGATAGACGTAAGCAGAGATACAAAAAAGGCTAACGCCGCTGTCATAGGCCTGGGAAAACAGAAGAGGATAGTGTTGTGCGACACATTACTTCGGAACTTCGCAGGGCCTGAAATCGAAGCCGTGATGGCCCATGAGTTGGGTCATCATAAAAGACAACACAGCCTCAAACTTGTCCTGTTTGGCGGCATTTCTATATTCATCTCCTTCTTTATAACCAATATCTTTTTTTTGAAATTGCACAGTATTTTCTGGCAGGACCTCTTGCTGCGTGATTTTGAGTCGATTGTCCTTATTTACGCGATCGTAGCAGCGTTGAATATAGTAACGCTGCCTCTGCATAACATGTTCTCAAGAAAGCTGGAAAAAGACGCGGACCAGTTTGCCCTTGAGATTACAGGCAATAAAAACGCTTTTATATCTACCATGAAAAAACTCGCAGGTCAGAACCTGGCAGACATGACTCCCGGCAAGTTCTATGAGATAATCCTTTACAGCCATCCGCCGATATCAAAGAGGATATCCTTTGCAGAATCATTCAGTGACGAAAAGTAAGGTATACCTTAAAAGGATCGATGACTGGACATCCTCTGCAGCCATAAGCGAGGCCCTTTTATCGGTCTGGCAAATAATGGACGGCGACAGGCTTATCAAAAAGGATGACTTTTTAGGCATCAAGCTGACGTTCGGAGAAGAAGGGACATGCGGTTATATAAAATCAGACTGGCTCAAGGGCATTACAGCATCGCTAAGACAGAAAACCGAGAACCTTTTTGTAATAGAGACCAATACGCTTTACAGGGAAAAGAGATCCAATGCTGTCGGCCACCTGCATGTTGCGCATGCTCACGGGTATGGGATAGGCCAGCTTGGAATACCTATAATAATAGGTGACGGTCTCCACGGCAGAAACAGCCAGAGCATAGCCATAAGGGCGGAACATTTTGAAAACGTTAAACTCGCAAAGACTGTCTGTGAAACAGATTTTCTTCTGTGCCTTTCTCACGTGACAGGACATTGCCAGACAGGCATGGCAGCCGCCCTTAAAAACCTGGGCATGGGCTGCGCAGCGCGGGTCGGGAAACTAATACAGCACTCCAAGACACTGCCTGAAGTGGCAGCGGCCAAGTGCATTGGCTGCGGCGAGTGCATGAAGATATGCCCGGCAAATGCTATAGGGATCAAAAAGAAAAAGGCCATGCTCGTAAAGGAAAGGTGCATTGGCTGCGGCGAGTGCGCAGTAATATGCAGGTCCGGGGGCATAGAGATTAAATATGACGAAAATGTTGTAAACCTGCAGGAAAAAATGGTAGAATATGCGTTAGGGGTAAAAAAGGCCTTGGGGTCAAGATTGGCGTGCCTGAATCTTTTATACAGTGTTACAAAAAACTGCGACTGCATGTCAAAGGGCGAGAAGCCTATCGTGTCTGACATAGGGATCCTGGGCTCTATAGACCCTGTCGCAATAGATAAGGCCGCGATGGACCTTATAGGTAAAAAGACCTTTAGCGAAATATACCCGGAGATCGACCTCGAAGTCCAGATAAGACACGCTGAAAAAATAAAACTGGGTCTTTCTGATTATGAGCTTATAGAGGTGTGACCATGTATCTGATCTGTGCTTTAACCCTGACCGTGCTTCTGATAGTATTATTACTTCTTCTTGCTGAGGAGAGGAGATACAGGAAAAGCATAACACACGGACTTGCGAGTAAATTCTGGATACTAAGGGAAAGAAGGCGCTTTGTCAGGTTTGGCGAAGAGATGAAGATACGCTACAACCTTAAGCAAAACTCTTCCACATTCCATGATTCAAAGACATCAGACGTGTCTAGAAAAGGCCTCTGTATCATTGCCTATGAAAAACTCAAAAAAAACACAGCCATGAACCTGGAAATAGAGGTGCCTGGTTTTTCAAAGACGGTCCACGCAACCGGACAGGTCATGTGGACAAAAGAGCTGAAATCCTCTGATGAAAAAGGAAGACGCCTTTTCTACACGGGCGTAAGGTTTTTTAAGATACCCCCTGAATACGAAGCGATATTCTTGACGCATTTGAATAATTTGAAGGCATATTGAGACAAGACTCTCTTATGGAAATAACCCTGGTAGGCACGGGAACAGGAACGCCATCTATACGCAGAAACCCGGCGTGTATACTGTTCAAGCTGGGCAATAAAAACGCTGTTTTTGACAGCGGCCCGGGTACGATTAGAAGCCTGCTGGCCGCTGGAGTAGATTATACAAACATAGATCTTGTTTTCTATACACACCTGCACCTGGATCATGTTTCAGATTTTTCAGCGATCCTGTTTGCCGCTAAGATACCTCCTGAAACAAGAAAAAGACCTCTCCGTGTTTACGGGCCGTCCGGCCTGAAGGCCTATTATAAACACATAACAGAGCTTTACGGAGATACGGTTTGCCCGGATTCATATAAACTTCTTCTGGAAGAAATAGCAAATAAAGACATAGATATAGATGGTTTCATCGTCTCGACAAAGACGCTGGAGCATCACGACGGAGGCATGGGTTACAGGGTAACCGAGCCAGGCGGCAAGGTCGCTGTGTATACCGGCGATACAGATTATTGTGAGGCAGCGGTAGGGCTTTCCAGAAACGCTGATATCTTAATAGCCGAGTGCTCTTTTCCTGATGAAATAAAAATGAAAGGCCACCTGACGCCTTCAAGCGCTGCCAGGCTTGCCAGCGAAGCGGACGTTAAAAAACTTGTCCTGGTGCATATGTATCCTGTATGCGACAGTTATGACCTGATCTCGTGCTGCAAAAAGACATTTGCGGGAGAAGTTATTGTCGGGGAAGATATGATGAAATTTGAGTTGAAACAGGAGGTGCTGCTGTGATAGAAGAGAGGAGAAGATATATCAGGCTAGAGACAGAGATCAACTTTACCTATAAGATAAAAGGCGCGGCAGACCCCATGGAAAAGGCTACAACTAAAAACATAAGCCCGGGAGGGATAAGAGGGCTCTTGGACGCCGCTATAAAAAAGAACGACTGGCTTGAACTCAGCATCACCCTACCGTCAACAAAAAAACCTATACCTGCCATAGGAAAGGTAATATGGACAGCTGATAAAAAAGCTGGTAAAATAGATGTCGGCGTTAAATTTGAAGAGATAGAGCCCGATATGAAGAATAAGTTTCTTGAACACATATGCGAACTCATGTTTTCCGAGTTAGAAAGGCTCAGGATGTGATATGATTTCTTTTGATGATTTCAAAAAGATAGGTTTGAAGATCGCGAGGATAAAAGAGGTCAAAGAACACCCTAACGCGGACAAGCTCTATATATTAAAGGTAGATCTTGGCACTGAAGAGAGGGAAGTGGTCGCAGGCATAAAAAAGGCTTATTCCCCGGAGGAGCTCCAGGGCAGGCTCGTGGTCCTGGTGGATAACCTGCAGCCAGCCACTATAAGGGGAGTCGAGAGTAACGGCATGGTATTGGCTACGCAGGACGGAGATACTATGGCCATCCTGAGTCCGGACAAAGATATATCCCCGGGGTCAATAGTAAAGTGACCCTCGACAAACAATGATCATAGGCCTTACTGGTCCAAATGCATCAGGTAAAGGCGAGGTAGCGCGATACCTGCTGGAAAAGGGATTTATCTATCACTCGCTTTCTGACATACTGAGAGAAGAAGGCAAAAAATTAGGCATAGAGCCTTTGCGGGAAAATCTCATCATACTCGGGAACCGGATGAGACAGGAAAAAGGACCGGCGATCCTTGCTCTTTGCGCGATAAAAAAACTCTCGGATGGTAAAAACCATGTAGTGGATTCTATCAGGAATCCCGCTGAAATAGAAGCGCTTAGAGGAGTTAGGGGTTTTGTGCTTCTGGGCCTTGATGCTCCCGTGGAAATCAGGTTCAAAAGAGGGCTGGCGCGCAAGAGGCCGGGAGACGCGCTGACCCTGGAAGAGTTTATCAAAAAAGAAGAAAAAGAAAACAGGTCAAACGCTGAAAATCAGCAGCTTAAAAAATGCCTTGAAATGGCGGATGTGGTAATAGCAAACGACTCCTCTATTAAAGAGTTGTATAAAAAAATAGATGAAACGATCAAAAAGGCCTGACTGGGACGAATATTTTTTAAAGCTGTCATACCTCGTGGCTGAGCGCTCCACCTGCGTAAGGCATCACGTAGGAGCCGTGATAGTGAGAGACAAACGTATATTGACAGCGGGTTACAACGGCGCGGCAAGCGGGGTTAAAGACTGCCTGCAGCTTGGCTGCATGAGGAATGAAAAAGGCATACCATCCGGAGAGAGACACGAGATATGCCGGGCTATTCACGCTGAGCAGAACGCCATAATACAGGCCGGACTGCACGGGATAAATATCGCGGACAGCACCGTCTATTGCACTCATTCGCCTTGCATATTGTGCGCGAAGATGATTGTAAACTGCAAGATCAAGAAATTCGTGACAAGCGGGAAATACTCGGACAATAGCTTCAGGCAGCTTTTTAAAGAGGCCGCGGTAGAATTCAAAACTATAAAACACCCCAGGCTTACAATAACAAACCTGGACTGACCCATGAGAGAAAAAAGAAAGTTCATAAGATTTGATATTTCACTAAAGACTGATTACGTCCTCCAGAGAGATCCAAAGGTGGAGAGGACAGGCGTCACGAGGGACGTGAGCGCAGGGGGTATCCAGCTCTTGACAGAGGAAAGCCTCAATGTAGGCGACAAATTAGAGCTTAAATGCTTTATCCCTGAGGCATTGAACCCTGCTCACCTCAACGGAATCGTATTGTGGTCAAAAATAGTATCGACCGGCAAAAAGCCATCTTACAGCGCGGGTATAGAATTCAAAGACATAGAAGAAGATAATAAAAACACTTTTTTGAAATTCCTGTGTGAATTGATGTACAGAAAGATAGGAAAAAAGTAGGAGAGGAGCTATAATGGGAGACATCAGCAAAAGAATAGCGAATGACCTGAAAGAGTCCATAAAAAATAAGGACGCGACAAGGACATCTACCCTGCGCATGGTCACGGCCGCTATCCAGAATCTTTTGATAGAAAAAAAGATGCAAGAACCGGAAGATAGGGACGTGCTTAAGATATTAGCCAAGCAGATAAAACAACATCAGGATTCAATAGAAAGTTTTAAAAGGGGCAACAGGCAGGACCTGGCTGAGAAAGAACGACAAGAACTCGAAATATTGAAATCTTATATGCCTGAACAGCTTGGAGAAAAGGAAATAGAAAAGATAGTCAAGGACACGATATCAAAGATGGGCGCCTCTTTAAAATCAGATTTTGGGAAAGTAATGAAAGCTGTCATGGAAGAAACAAAAGGACAGGCTGACGGAAAAATGGTGAGCTCCGCGGTTCAGAAATTTTTGCAGGGATAAGGCATGATTTTAATAAGAATAGCGATAGTCCTCTCTCTGGTTTTCTCGGCTTCAGGCTGCGCCACGGTATACAATCCCGCAACTGAGCGGAAAGAATTTATCTTTATCACTACGCCTATGGAGGTTTCTATAGGCGCCAATGCCGCCTCACAGGTATCCAGGGATTTTAAGATCAGTAAAGATCTTCAGAAGAATAACCGCGTAAAAGAAATAGGCGATAAGATCGCTGCTGTATCAGACAGAAAAGACCTGCAGTACAAATTTGCTGTAATAGACGATGAAACCCTCAACGCCTTC
>JAHIEN010000139.1 GCA_018901615.1 Candidatus Omnitrophota bacterium
AGCAGGTATGGCAATAGACGTAAAAGGAAACGACCCTGAGCTGACCAAAGAAATAGCAAACTTTGTAGTCCGGAATCTTGATAAGATCAATACAGAACTGGATATTACCCCTACCAAACCAATGGTCAAAGTTCTAGACCCTGCCATTTACGGCAGCCCTGGTTCAAGGCAGATACCAAGGAAAATGCTCATAGCGGCGCTATTAACATTCCTGCTAATCAGCCTCCATGCCTTTTTCTCGGATTACCTAAAAAAATTAAAATCCCAGTAAATAATTATCCCCGCCTTGATTTTAGTCGAAAGGTATTTCCTCCAATAATCCGGCTATTTGTTCCGGTGACGGGAGTTCTTGTTTTAGATTTTCAGGCAATCGTGTGGTCATTTTATAGGTAGCTACGCCGATAGGTTTTTTGCTTTCGCGTAATGTGTATTCTACAATCATGCGGTTCTTATCTTTGCAGAGTATAATCCCTATAGAGGGATTTTCGTCTTTTGCCTTTATCAAATCATCCAGTGCGGCAAGATAAAATTGCATTTTCCCTGCGTATTCCGGCTTGAATTCACCTATTTTTAACTCGATTGCCACGAGGCACTTTAAACGGCGATGATAAAGCAAAATATCGATAAAATATTCCTTGCCGCCAACTTCAAGACGGAATTGGTTCCCCATAAATGTGAATATCCCGCCTATTTCAACAAGAAACCGGTTGATCTTATTTATTAGCGCGCGTTCTAATTCAGCTTCACCATACTTTTCACCTAATTCCAGGAAATCAAACGTATATTCATCTTTAACCGCAAGTTTTGCCTGATTACGGACTTTTGCAGGTAGAGTTTTATTGAAGTTTGTCTGGTTAATAAGCATCTTTTCGTAAGTCTTGTTGTCTACCTGGTGAATAAGGATGTTTTTTGACCAGCCGAATTTACGTGTCATGCGAATATAAAACTCACGTTCGAGAATATTCTTACAGCGTCCCATAATAATCAAATGCTTCGTCCAGCTAATTTCTCCAACCAGTGGTTGGAGTTTTTGATTTTTATTGTATTCAAGGTAAAATTGGCGCATATACCAGAGATTTTGAACAGAAAACCCTTTTATACCAGAGAACTCAAGCTGTAAATCTTTTGCCAAGTTTTCTACTATAGATTTTCCCCAGCAGTACTGCTTCTGCCGCTCAACAATCATCTTCCCAATATCCCAGTAAAGCCCGATAAGCTCCTTATTAACAGCCTTCAGGGCTTTGTACTGTGCTTTATAAACGCGCTGCTTGATTTCCTGCAATAATGCCCTGTACTCTTTATTACCAATAATGCGACTCATCTTCATCATGGGCACCTCCTCTTATCATATTAGACACAGGAGGCGGCCATTTTCTTTCAAATTATTTTGATCTTGGTTAGATTTAAGATTGTTTTTATAACAGTGAAAGGGTATTATATATGTATAAAATCAGTAAGTAATATAAGGATTAATATCATGATCAAGAGAATAATAATAGTTTTTATATTAGCCCTTGCAGTATTTAACGGGTCTATTTTTGTATATGCTGATTCGGATGTAAAGGTAAATGATACGCTATATGATGCCAGGGTAAAGAATATAAGCAATAGAAGGTATTTTGATGCAGTCAAGGAAGCTATCAAGGAGGCAAAAGAGTCTATTTATATGACAATGTACATTATCCAGGCTTCAGGCAAGGGGAACAAGAGAAAGGTTGATGAGCTTTTGGATGAATTGGCCAGGGCAAAAGAAAGAGGCGTAGAGGTAAAGGTAATATTGGATGAGAATATTGATTTTACTAATAAAGGGCGTAAAACCCTGAAAGCGGAGATGAAAAGCCTGAATGCGTATAGATTCTTAAAAGAAAAAGGCATAGATGTCTATTATGATGAATCCTCTATCTACACACATGCCAAGGCAATAGTGATAGACAGGGAAATAGTAATAGCAGGCAGTACGAACTGGACAAATACTTCCCTTGAGAGGAGTTTTGAGGTAACCACCTTTACAAAGTCAAAACCATTAGCGGAAGAAATCCTCGAAGAGTTTAAAGATATCGAGATCAGAGAGGGCGTTGATGAATTTATCGAGGAAAAGGATGCCATTAGCGTAAGTATGGATTTCCTGGAAGGGCC
>JAHIEN010000140.1 GCA_018901615.1 Candidatus Omnitrophota bacterium
CGTTCTAAAATAGCAGTGTATTCAAAGGACGATAAAGTCGATCCTGTCGGCGCATGTGTCGGCATGAGGGGCCAGAGGGTGAAAAATATTGTCAGGGAATTAGGCGGAGAGAAAATAGATATTATACGCTGGAGCGTCAATACAAGTGAATTTATCTCATCCAGCCTGAGTCCTGCTGAGATTTCCAGCGTAAAACTGAATGAGGCTGAAAAAAGAGCTGAGGTGATTGTGGTAGATGACCAGCTCTCGCTTGCTATAGGCAAGAAGGGTCAGAATGTAAGGCTGGCGGCAAAACTCACAGGATGGAACATAGACATCAGGAGCAAGTCAGAGATAGAAAAACTGAGAGATATTGCTGTAAGTGAGCTCGACGGCGTAGGGCCAAAAACAGAAAAGGCCCTTAAAAAGGCCGGGTTTAAGACTACAGGAGATATTGCGAAGTTAGACCTTAAAGAACTTACAAAGGTGGAAGGTATCGGCAAAAAAACAGCTGAAAAGATACTTAAGTCCGCAAAGGTATTGATGGAGCAGAAGGTTCACGAAGTCAGGGATAAGAAAAACAGGCAGAGAAAAGAAGAGAATAAACAGGCAGAGAAAAAAAAGGGAGAGGCTGAAGAATGAGCATAAGGGTACACCAGCTGGCCAAGGAACTGGGAGTTACTAGCAAAGAGCTTATAGAAAAGTTACATGGGCTCAAGGTAGAAGTTAAAGGGCATATGAGCTCACTGGATGATGATACAGCTGTTCTTGTCAAGGAAGAGCTTGACGGCGCCAAGCCCGCAGAAGAGAAAAAGAAGCCAAAGACAAAGAAAACAGCCGCAGCGAAAGTAAAAGCAGATACTGTGCCTGAGCCCGAAGAAGAAAAAAAAGCAGAAGATGATGGTTTAAAGTTATTAAAAATAGACCTCCCTGTTACTGTAAAGGACCTTGCTGTCAAGCTTCAGGCAAAGCCCAATGAGCTCATAAAAAAACTCCTTTCCAGGAAAATCCTTGTTACCATAAACCAGTCTCTTAATGAAGAGGCGGCAGGCAGTATCGCGAAAGATTTTGGCTATAAAATAGAACAGCTTCCGACGCAGGAAGAGGAACTTATTGCGGGGTACGAGGAAAAAGAAGATCCTGCCAAGTTGGTGCCGAGGGCGCCAATAGTGACTTTTATGGGTCATGTCGATCATGGCAAGACATCACTCCTGGACATGATACGCAAGACCAAGGTCGTTGATAAAGAAGCAGGAGGTATTACGCAGCATATCGGTGCGTACGAAGTGTCACTTCCAAAAGGAAAGGTGACATTCCTGGATACGCCAGGCCACGCTGCTTTTACCGCCATGCGCGCAAGGGGAGCCAATGTTACGGATATAGTTGTCCTGGTGGTAGCGGCCGATGACGGAGTTATGCCGCAGACAATAGAGGCTATTGACCATGCAAGAGCAGCCGAAGTGCCTATAGTCGTGGCTATTAATAAGATCGACAAAAAGAATATAAACATAGATAAATTAAAAAAACAGCTTGCCGAACTTAATCTTATGTCAGAGGATTGGGGCGGCAAGACTATTGCAGCCAGGGTATCTGCCAAGACAGGTGAGGGGATAGATGAACTTTTGGAATTACTTCTTTTAGAGGCGGAGATGCTTGAGTTAAGGGCAAATCCTGACCAGCCTGCGTCTGGAGCGGTGGTAGAGGCTGAGCTTTCAAAAGGCAAAGGATCTATAGCCACTGTACTTGTCTCAAAAGGCACGCTTAAAATCGGGGATATTGTTATAATTGGTTTAAATTATGGCAGGATAAAGGCAATGTTTGACGATAAGGGCCGCAGGGTCCAGGAGGCAGGGCCTTCAAAACCGGTTGAAATACTCGGGCTTTCAGGCGTACCTCTGGCAGGTGAAAAGTTTTACACTGTAAGTGATGAAAAAAAAGTAAGAGAGATTATTGCGATGCGACGATTAAAGGCTGAAAAGAAGAAATTAGAGAACCAGGTCCAGAAGATAACCCTGGAAGGTCTCTATGACAGGATCAAGGAAGGCGAGGTAAAGGAATTAAAGATTATCTTAAAGGCAGATGTCCAGGGTTCGCTCGAGGCCATCAAAGATTCGCTTGAAAAACTTTCAACCCAGGATGTTAAACTCTCTGTAATACACTACCAGGTAGGTAATATAAATGAATCAGATGTCATGCTCGCCTCAGCGTCAAATACTATTATCCTGGGGTTTCATGTGAGCATGACCCCTGATGGTAAGGCGCTGTCCAAACAAGAAGGCGTTGATATCAGGATTTACAATATAATTTACGAGGCTGTAGATGATGTAAAGGCTGCCATGGAAGGCATGCTCGAGCCTATTATCGAGGAAGTATTTTTAGGCAGGGCTGATGTCAGGCAGGTATTTAAAGTTTCAAAGGTAGGGATCGTGGCAGGATGCTATATCTCAAAAGGTTTGATTCCAAGAAACGCGACTTGCAAACTTATAAGAGACAATGAGGTTGTATTTAAGGGCAAGATAAGCTCGCTGAAACATCTGAAGGACGATATAAAAGAAGCAAAGGAAGGATATGAATGCGGCATAAGTCTGAGCTATAAAGATATCAAAAAAGGCGACATAATAGAGGCGATCGAGGTCACAAAGGTAGCCAGAAGGTTAAAATAAATGCAAAGGCCGAGAATAGGCAGACTTTAGTCTGCCTGTTTATGAAGGCCTTTGCGACAAATATGTAGGGCACACTTTAGTGTGCCAAAAGCACATCATGAAAAAACGCATTTTGAGTGGTATGAGGCCCACAGGGCCGCTGCATCTAGGGCATCTGTTCGGCGCGCTGGATAATTGGGTAAAGCTGCAGTCCGAACACGATTGTTTTTTTATGATAGCAGACTGGCATGCCCTTATGAGCGAGTATGAAGACCCGTCGAAAATCAGCCAACATACAATAGAATGCGCCGCTGACTGGATAGCAGCAGGAATTGATCATGAAAAAAGCGCTATCTTTGTCCAATCGCACGTGAAAGAACACTTAGAGCTGTACATGATCTTTTCAAATTTCGTTCCGCTGGGTTGGCTGGAAAGATGCCCGACGTATAAGGAACAATTGCGTGAATTATCGTCGAGACAACTGCATACTTATGGATTTTTGGGCTATCCTGTGCTTCAGGCAGCTGATATCCTGTTATACAAGGCCGATGCCGTGCCTGTAGGCAAGGACCAGATTCCGCATCTTGAGTTGACAAATGATATCGCGGAAAAGTTCAATAAACTTTACGGCAGCGTGTTTTCGGAGATAAAACCGCTTCTCACAAAGACGCCAAAACTCCTTGGCATAGACGGAAAAAAGATGAGCAAATCCTATGGCAATTTTATCGCGCTCGGGGATTCAGAAGAGGCCATAAAGAAAAAGTGCTCGCAGATGTTTACTGACCCTAAAAGGATAAAACTGATAGATAAGGGCCATCCGGATCAATGCAATCTTTATGCCTACTATAACTTGTTAAAAAGAGGCTATGCGTCAGAGGTCTACGATTATTGCGCAAAAGCGCATGTAGGCTGTAAAGAGTGCAAAAAGAATCTTGCCGGAGTTATTTCCGATTATTTATCCGACATAAGGAAAAAAAGAGAAAAGTTGCTCAAGAATAAAAGCGATATCAGGGATATCTTAAAAGACGGGGCGGAAAAGGCAGGTAAGGCCGCGTCTGAGACAATGTCAGAAGTGAAAAAGGCTGTGGGATTATTGTAGATAGGTTATATGAGGTTAAATGAGGTTATAAGAAGTTGTGTGAAGTTACAAAAGAATCTTAGGCAACCTCAGGCAACCTCAGATAACGTCATATAACCTCATATAACGTCATTATAACGTCAGATAACCTCAAGATATGTCATATAAAGTAAAACTCGAAGTGTTCGAAGGGCCGTTGGATTTACTGCTCTATCTCATAAAAAAGAATGAGGTAGACATATATGATATACCGATAACCACGGTTACCGAGCAATATCTTGAGTACCTTGAACTGATGCGCATGCTTGACCTGAATATTGCCGGAGAATTTCTGGTAATGGCGGCCACGCTCATTCACATAAAAAGCAAGATGCTGCTTCCTCCGGAGGAGAAGGAGATCCTTCTTGAAGAAGAGGAAGATCCAAGAGAGGAGCTTATAAGAAGGCTCATTGAGTATAAAAGATTCAAAGAGGCTGCAGAGGTATTACAGGGCCTTGAAGGCCAGCGCAGGCAGATGTTTACAAGGGCCGCGACTATCGAGCTTGAGTCAGGCGAGAAATTTTTTGAAGCGAGCTTATTTGACCTTATAACAGCGCTCACGAGAGTACTGAAAGACGTTCCAAAGGATGTATTTCAGGATATAGTTAAAGACGAATTTACAGTAGAACAGAAGGTGCACGACCTCTTGCATATGCTTGTGGAAAAGCCTGTCATGTTTCTTTCAGAGCTTTTTAAAAATGCGAAAAATAAGCTGGAGATCATCGCTACTTTTCTAGCTGTGCTTGAACTCATAAGATTAAAAGAGATCCTGGTGGCGCAAAAAGAAAAATTTGGCGATATAGAGGTAATAAGAAACGAAAAACACAGGTTACGCGTGGATTGATCATGGATAAAACCCAGGCAAAAAATATAATAGAGGCTATGTTCTTTGTAAGCGATAAGCCTTTATTTGTGAATGAGATCAAAGGTGTCCTGGAAGATCTTGATATAAAGGAAGTGAAAGAGATAATAGCCTGGCTCGCAAAGGAATACGAGGATACACAGAGAGCCTTTAGGCTTAAAGAAATAGCCGGAGGGTATCAGATAGTCACTGACACTGTTTTTGCCCCATGGCTCCAGAAGCTTTACAAGACCTCAGGAGCTGACAGGCTAAGGGGGCCGAGCCTTGAAACACTTGCTATAATAGCGTATAAGCAGCCTGTTACCAAGCCGGAGATAGAAGCGATAAGAGGCGTTAATGTAGATGGAGTCTTAAAGACCATTATAGAAAAGAACCTTATACGCATAGCGGGCAGGAAAGAGACTGTCGGCAGGCCCATACTCTATGGCACCACTTCGGAATTCCTGCAGTACTTTGGGCTGAATTCACTTGATGAACTGCCCAGGCTGGAGGAATTTAATATCACGGAAAAAGATATAGAGTTGCCCGAACATTTGAGAAAAGAAGAAGAGGAATCGCAAAACCCAGAGGGCGCCCCACGCCACAAGGATGAGGGGCAAGCAGCGCATAGCATTGCTGAAGATGAGGTAAAGGCTGAAGCGCTGCCTCAAAAGGAGATCCAAAATGAAGCTAAAGAGTCTTCGCAAGAAAATAGATGATATTGACAAAAAGATCATAGCGCTCCTTAATAAACGAGCCTCTATAGCCAAAAATATAGGTAGTTTGAAAAATCTTGCGGGTACCGGTATATACATGCCTGACCGCGAGGCGCAGATCTATAAAAATATTTTAAAACAGAATAAAGGCCTGTTTTCGGATAAGGCCCTTACAGCCATTTACAGGGAAATAATGTCAAGTTCTCTCGCTCTTGAAAAGAACATTAATATAGCGTTTTGGGGGCCTGAGGCCAGTTTCACGCACCTCGCCGCGATAAAAAAATTCGGCAGCCAGGTCAAATATTCTTCATGCGACAGCATAACAGATGTCTTTAGAGAGGTCGAGATCTTGCGCGCTGATTATGGGGTTGTCCCTGTTGAAAACTCTACAGAAGGCGCAGTGAGTCATACGCTTGATATGTTTATTAATTCAGATCTGAAGATTTGTTCAGAGATTCTGCTTGATATATCACATAATCTCCTGGGTAAATGCGATATTAAATCCGTAAAAAAGGTCTATTCGAATCCAAATGTGTTAGGCCAGTGCAGAGGATGGCTGGATACGCATTTACGAGGAGTGGAGCTCATAGAGGTCTCGACAACCAGCAGGGCGGCTGAAATCGCTTCAAAAGAAAAAGGCTCATGCGCTATAGCTAATATCCTGGCGGCAAAGAAATATAAACTCAGGGTCCTTGATAATGGCATAGAAGACAGCACCAGCAATGTAACGCGTTTTCTTGTCATCGGCCAGCATATCCCGGCGCCCACAAAAAAGGATAAGACCTCTATAATGTTTTCTACGGGGAGGGACAGGATAGGAGCGCTTCATGACACGCTTTCACCTTTCAAGAAAAATAAGGTAAACCTCGCGAAGATAGAGTCCAGGCCTTCTAAGAGAAAGTCATGGGAATACTACTTTTTCGTCGATATGCTGGGACATTGCAGAGATGCGAAGGTAAAAAAGGCCTTAAAGGAACTCGAAAAACAGTGCTCGTATTTTAAGATATTAGGGTCATACCCTGTCGCGTTATAATATGTTGCCACGTAAATCCATACAAAACATAAAATCATACCAGCCAGGCAAACCCATAGAAGAGGTTAAAAGGGAGCTCGGGTTAAGGGATGTGATAAAGCTAGCCTCTAACGAAAACCCGTTCGGGCCTTCGCCAAAGGCAGTAGCCGCGATAAAAAAACACCTGACAGATATAAACAGATATCCGGAGTCAGGCTGTTTTTACCTGCGCCAGGCCCTGTCTAAAAAGATAAAGGTAAGGCCTGACCAGCTAGTTTTTGGGAATGGCTCTGATGAATTGATTCTCCTGGCGCTGCGCGCCTTTGTAGAGGAAGGGGATGAGGTAGTAGTCGCGTCCCCGACATTTTTAATATATGAGATAGCCTCACGGATACAGGGAGCGAAGATCAAAATTGTGCCTACCAGGTATTTTAGATACGACTTGAAGGCCATGAAAAAGGCCATTACAAAAAATACCAGGATCGTTTTTATAGCCAACCCGGATAATCCTAACGGGACATATGTCACAAGGTACGAGCTCGAGGAATTTCTAAAGGGGCTTCCTGAGACGCTGCTGGTTTTTATCGACGAGGCGTATTTTGATTATGTCCAGGAAAGGGATTATCCCAATGCCATGGACTATGTATCGCGCGGTAACGTTATGGTGACGAGGAGTTTTTCGAAATCATATGGTCTTGCCGGATTAAGGATAGGTTACGGCGTTTCAAGTCCGGAGATAATAAGTTATATCGAATCAGTCCGGGAACCTTTTAACGTGAATCTGCTTGCGCAGACAGCGGCTACGGCTGCGTTAAAGGATAAAAAATTTCTGGTAAAGGTAAAAAAGATTACCCGCGACGGCAGGAGGTTTTTGTACGCCGAGCTTGGTAAATTAGGATTGAGGTACATACCAAGCGTTACTAATTTTGTTTTGTTCGAGGCCGGAAAAGACGCCAGTAAGATATGCAAAAAGCTCATGAAACAGGGAGTGATAGTGAGAGAAATGAATGCCTGGGGGTTGGATAATTTTATCCGAGTCACGGTGGGGAAGGAAAAAGAGAACAAGAGGTTTATTAAGGAATTGAGGAAAATAGTTTCATAGGGACATAAAGGCAAAGGTCGAGAATAGGCAGATTTCAATCTGCCTGCTTATGAAGACCTTTGCGACAAATACGTAGAGCACACTTTAGTGTGCCAAGGGTGTTGGAGGATTTACATGATCATAGTCCTGCGGCCAGACGCCACAAAAAAACAGATCGACCATATAATTGAAAAAGTCAAAAAACTCGGCTTAAAGTCAATGGTCTCTCAGGGTATCGAGCGCACCATCATAGGAGTCATAGGCGAAGAAGATCTGCTTCGTGTCCAGCCGCTTGAGGCATATCCTGGCGTTGAAAAGGTAATGTCCATTCTCAAGCCTTACAAACTCGTATCCAGGGAGTTCAAGAAAGAAAATAGCATTGTGGATACGGATGGCGTGAAGATAGGCGGGAAAAAGATAGTCGTGATGGCAGGTCCATGCTCCGTAGAAAATCTGGAAGGGCTCAGGAAAATAGGCAGGGCGGTTAAGGCTTCGGGCGCGCTTATTTTACGTGGAGGGGCTTTTAAGCCAAGGAGTTCGCCCTACAGTTTTCAGGGGCTTGGCGAAGAAGGACTGAGGTATTTAAATGAGGTAAAAAAAGATACGGGCCTGAAGATAGTGACAGAGGTCATGGACACAAGGGATGTTGAGCTTGTTGAAAAATACGCGGATATGCTGCAGGTCGGGGCCAGAAACATGCAGAACTTTAATCTCTTAAAAGAGGTGGGCCTTTCTAAAAAGCCCGTACTGTTAAAAAGAGGTATATCCTCCACTATAAAAGAATTTTTGATGTCAGCCGAATACGTTCTTTCAAACGGTAATTTTAACTGTGTTCTCTGCGAGCGAGGTATAAGAACATTTGAGGATTCTACAAGGTTTACCCTGGACTTAAACGCTGTCCCGTTAATTAAGAGTCTAAGCCATCTTCCTGTTATTGTTGACCCGAGTCACGGTACTGGCAAATGGGACCTGGTCGGGGCTATGTCCAGGGCCGCCATAGCCGCGGGCGCGGACGGATTGATAGTAGAGGTGCATCCGAACCCGGAAGACGCGTATTCGGACGGCGCCCAGTCATTATTGCCGGAAAAATTTGACGCGATGATGAAAGAATTGGCACCGGTGGCAAAGGCAGTAGGTCGTGAGTTGTAGGATTACACATAAAACAAAATATGATGTTTAAGCGTATCACAATTATCGGACTTGGCCTCATCGGTGGTTCGCTTGGCCTGGCAATTAAAAAACAGCGCCTGGCACAAGAGGTTATCGGTGTGTCTAGAAGGCGCAGCACTGTTGTAAGGGCCCTGTCCAGGGGCGTTGCGGACAGGGTTACGCTTGACGCGGCAAAGGCTGTTCAAGGAGCGGATCTTGTGATCTTATGCGCGCCTGTCTTAAAGATTATAGATATAGCCCGTGATATTTCGGGATCATTGGAAGAGGGAGCGATAGTTACGGACGCAGGTAGCACAAAAAAAGAAATAGTGAAACATATAGAGTCTATTCTGCCTGACAAAGTCCACTTTGTCGGCAGTCATCCTTTGGCCGGCTCTGAAAAGTCAGGGGTTATCTATTCTGATGGAAATCTCTTTGATAACTCGTATTGTCTGGTGACCAGGTCTAGCTGGACAGAAAAAAGCGCGCTGGAGAAGGTAAAAAAATTCTGGCGCAGGATCGGCATGAAGGTCGAAGTGATGAGCCCTGATAAGCACGACATGATTATTTCAAAACTAAGCCATCTTCCGCATGCATCCAGCGCGGCGCTTTCTAACGCCTGCTCTAAAGCGGAGCTAAGGTTCGCCGCAGGAGGCTTCAAGGACGCCACAAGAATATCCTCAAGCAGCCCTGAGTTGTGGAAGGATATTTTTCTGACCAACAGGAAGAATATAATTAGAGGCATAAGCGAGCTGGAAAAAGAGCTGTCAAAGATCAAGTCCGCGTTGAAAAAAAATAGCGGCAAAGAGTTAATGAAGTTGCTTGAAAAGGCAAAGACTGTCAGGGATTCTATTTAAAGAGCTTTCAGCTGAGAGCTGAGAGCTGATAGCTCAATATGTTTTATACCTTCGCGAGATTCATAGTATTACTGCTCTTTAAAATATTTTTCAGACTAAAGGTTTTTGGGAGGGGAAACTTTCCTGAAAAAGGTCCCTTGATCGTTGTGTCTAATCATGCAAGTTTTCTGGACCCTATGATAGCAGGAGTGGCCGCGCCAAGGAAATTGATTTATCTGGCCAGAGACACTTTATTTCGCTTCAGGCCTTTTGGTTATATATTAAATCGCGTGAATACTTTCCCCTTGAAGCGCGGAAAAGGAGACCTTGCGGCTTTCAGACTGGCCTTAGGAAAATTGTCTGAAGGTCAGGCAGTGCTTGTTTTTCCTGAGGGGACGCGCTCCAGTGACGGGAATCTACAGGCCCCTAAATCCGGGATAGGATTCCTGCACAGCATATCAAAGGCTGCCATATTACCTTGTTACGTGAAGGGTTCTATGGAAGCGTGGCCCAGGCACTCAAGGTTTCCGAGGCATAGCGCTGTTTCAGTTTATTTCGGCAAGCCTCTGAGCTTCGATAAGAATTTTCCCGGAAATAAGAGAGAAAGTTACCTCATTATCGCCCGGGAAACAATGAAGGCGATTGCTGAGTTAAAAATACATGCGGATAAAAATAGCTAGTCATTCAGGTTTTTGTTTTGGCGTTAAGAGGGCCATAAATATAGCTGAAAAGACACTCAAAGAGTCAAAAGACTCCAATAATATTTATTCGCTTGGATCTATCATACACAACCCGCAGGTAGTAGAAGGTCTTTCAAAAAAAGGTCTCAAGGTAATAAAAGATATAACAAATATCAAAAAAGGCGTAGTCATCATTTCGTCTCACGGCACGACAATAGAAGCGATAAAGAAGATCAGAGATAAACAATTGGATTTGATAGACGCAACGTGCCCCTTTGTGAAGAGTGCCCATAATATAGTTAAGGATTTAAAGGCCTCTGGTTATAGGATAGTTATAATAGGGGATAAAAAACACCCTGAGGTAAAGGCGCTGCTGAGCCTGGCTGGCAGAAAAACCAAAGGCAATAAGATCGCTGTCATTTCCCAGACCACGCAGAGCAAGAATAATTATCTTAAGGGCGTAGCAAGGTTATTAAAAAAAGATTTCAACGAACTGAGAATATTCAATACCATCTGTAATGATACAGCGCACAGGCAGGCTTTGACTCGGGAGCTTTTAAAGGAATGCGATGTTATGGTGATAGTTGGCGGCAAGAACAGCGCCAACACTAGAAGGTTATGGCATATCTGCAAGGAAAGCGGAGTGGATAGTTATCATATTGAGACAGACGTTGAACTAAAAAAAGAGTATTTCAGTGGAAAGAGATGCGTTGGGGTTGTCAGCGGAGCGTCAACGCCTGACGCGATGGTACAAAGTGTGGTGAAAAAAATCAAAAGAAAGAGGGGTATCTGACAATGAGTGAAACATTTGATCTGGCAACAGCGTATGAGAAGACCTTTAAGAGGATTAGCGAGGGCGATATCGTAAAAGGCAAGGTCATCGCCGTTGGGGAGAAGGACGTGTACGTGGATTTTGGTTATAAGTCAGAAGGCGTTATGTCTATAACTGAATTCAAGGGCCAGCCCGAGGTTAAGGTTGGAGACGAATTTGAAGTGCTGGTGGAGTCTAAAGAGAACGAAGACGGCATGATAATTGTCTCCAAGAGGAAGGCTGAAAAGGCAGTGGGTTGGACAAGGATTGTAAACAAGTTCAAGGAAGGAGACTTTATAGAAGGTAAGGTCTCCCGCAAAGTAAAGGGCGGTTTGATGGTGGATGTGGGCATAGAGGCGTTTTTACCCGCATCACTTGTCGCGATTAAGGGCTTTGGAAACGTCAACCAGATAATGGGCCAGACGCTCAATTTCAAGATCGTAAAGATGAATAAGCTAAGAAAAAATATAGTCATCTCGAGAAAGGACAGCTTATTAAAAGAAAGAGGCGATGCAAAAGACAAGATTATAGGCGAGCTCACGGTGGGGGAGCTGCGAAAAGGTGTGGTTAAAAATATTACAGATTTTGGCGCGTTCATCGACCTGGGAGGCATAGACGGGCTTTTGCATATTACAGATATGAGCTGGGGCAGGATCTCGCACCCGAGTGAAATACTCGCTATAAACGATACTGTAGAAGTCATGATCCTGAACTTTGATAAGGAAAGCGTAAAGGTATCTCTGGGCCTGAAACAGAAAACAGAAAGCCCATGGAAGGACGTGGAAGGTAAATATCCCATAGGCACAAAGGTAAAAGGCAATGTCGTTAATATCATGCCTTATGGAGCGTTCGTGGAACTGGAAAAAGGCATAGAAGGCCTGGTGCATGTGTCAGAACTTTCCTGGACCCAGAGGGTCAATAATCCACAGGATGTGGTTGCGATAGGCGATGTGGTTGAGGCCATAGTGTTAAGCGTGGATGCTGATAGCCAGAAGATATCCCTTGGTATAAAGCAGATCGAGGCAAATCCATGGTTTGAGATTAAAGAAAAGTTTTCAGCCGGTACTAAGATCGAAGGAAAGGTCAGGAATCTTACTGACTATGGCGCATTTATAGAGATAGCCAGCGGCATAGAGGGGTTTGTCCATGCGACTGATATGTCATGGACAAGAAAGATAAACCACCCCAAGGAATTTCTGAAAAAGGGTCAGAAGATAGAAACAATGGTCCTGGCAGTAGATCCAGAAAACCAGAGGATATCTCTTGGTATAAAACAACTGATCTCAGACCCGTGGCCTGAGATTACTGAGAAATACACCCTTGGCACAACTGTTAAGGGTACTGTCACTAAGGTTACAAGCTTTGGTTTTTTTGTGGAGATAGAGAAAGACCTCGAGGGCCTTGTGCATATTTCTGAATTTGATCTCGAATCCGAACAGAAGCTCGAAGACGTCTATAAACCAGGGGATAAAATCGAGACAGTAGTAATAAAGATAGACGAGGTCGAGAGGAAGATTGGGTTGAGTCTTAAAAAATAGGTTAGCTAATGTTAATTGAAGTTGTCTAAGGTTGCCTGAGGTTGCCAAAAAGCAACTTCAGGCAACCTCATTTAACATCAGACAACCTCATATAACCTTTTCAATATGGATATCAAGAGACAGTTAGATCTGATAAGGCGCGGGACAGTGGAGATTATCTCTGAGAAAGAGCTTGTCTCTAAACTAGAGAAGAGCAGCCCTCTTATCGTAAAGGCCGG
Organism: Candidatus Omnitrophota bacterium; assembly: GCA_018901615.1. Lineage (GTDB taxonomy): Bacteria > Omnitrophota > Gorgyraeia > Gorgyraeales > Gorgyraeaceae > JAHIEN01. The sequence continues at coordinate 12,621 of JAHIEN010000140.1, forward strand.
CTTTGATCCTAGCGCGCCTGATATTCATCTGGGTCATACAGTACTTTTGAGGAAACTCAGGCATTTTCAGGACCTTGGTCATAAGGTGGTGTTTCTTATAGGTGATTTTACTGGCATGATAGGCGATCCTACAGGTAGAAGCGAGGCCCGTAAGCGCCTGACAGAGAGGGAAGTGAAAGAAAACGCCAGGACCTATAAGAAGCAGGTCTTTAAGATACTGGATGAGAAAAAGACGCAGGTCGTGTTTAATAGC
>JAHIEN010000141.1 GCA_018901615.1 Candidatus Omnitrophota bacterium
GAAACCTGGCTCTGGCATTTTTTTCATCAAGTTCCACAGCCTTCTTTAAGATTTCAACAGCCTCGTCTACCTTGCCCAACTTCAAATACTCAGAACCCAGCCTGTAATATGCCTGGGCGGCATAAGGGTCAAATTCAATCGCCTTGCAGTATTCCTCCACTGCCTGGTCAGTACTGCCTTCATTATCATATATCATACCCATAGAATAATGGGCATAGGCCTTTGGGGATAGAGAGGAAGGCGCTTTTTTCCTTTCAGCTATCTTAAATATCTCTTGGGATGGACTGCGCAGCGCTCTTTTCCTGACCTTTGGCGCAGACGCGCATCCGCATGTTTCGAATATCAATAACCCGGCAAATACTAATATGAAAAAATGTCTTCGAGTCATCGCCACTGATGTAAAAATCGCTGAACCTGCGCAGAACTGCAGAATCGCGGAACTAACGCGGAATGCATCATAACGCTCAGCATAGATTCAGCGTACAGTTCCGCATAAGTTCCGCGATTATTTCATTACCACTCTTTCTTCTTGTGTCGGTCTCTTCTGCGCCTTTTTTTTCTCTTATGCGTAGAAATTTTTCTTCTTTTTCTTTTCCTGCCGCAAGGCATGCTTAGTTCCTCCCTGGAACGAAATGTTTGTGTAATGTTGAAAGTGTAATGTGTAAAGTATCGATCAAGCTATTACCTTGTTCAAAGGATATTCTATTATTCCCTGCGCGCCGCTCTGTTTTAATCTCGGAATAATATTCCTGACTATTTTTTCGTCAACTATCGTCTCTATCGCATACCACCCTTCCTGAGACAGCTGGGAAATGGTAGGCTTTTTCATGGCAGGGAGTATTGACGTCACTTTATCCAGATTCTTTTTTTCAACGTTCATCTTAAGGCCCACTTTTTCCTCTGCCGCCAGGGCGCCCTTTAAAAGAAGGGCAATAGATTCCATCTTTTCTCTCTTCCATTTATCCTTCCACGAGTCTTTGTTTGCGACTATTATGGTTATGGATTCGCATATTGTATCCACTATTCTAAGATTGTTGGCCCTCAGGCTCGATCCTGTTTCAGTAAGCTCGACTATCGCGTCTACGAGACCCGCTCCTACCTTTGCCTCTGTCGCGCCCCAGCTGAATTCCACATCAACCTTTACTTTTTTCGCCTTGAAATATCTTTCCGTTGTATTCACGAGCTCTGTGGCTATCCTTTTGCCTTTTAAATCCCGGATATTTTTAATCTTCGAATCATTAGGCACTGCCAGGACCCAGCGAACAGGCTTCAGCCCTTGCTTGCCATATACAAGCTCACAGGCCTTCACAACATCCATGCCGCTTTCTATAGTCCAATCCTGCCCTGTGATGCCGCAGTCAAGCACGCCATCCGCGACGTACCTGGCCATCTCCTGCGACCTTAAAAGAAAAGGCTCAATCTCTTTGTCGTCTATAGACGGGAAATAGCTCCTGGAGCTTATAGATATATTAAAGCCTGCTTTTTTAAACATCCTGACAGTAGCTTCCTGCAGGCTGCCTTTTGGGAGTCCGAGTTTTAAAGTCATGGTAACTTCCTTGTTTTTTGAAGCTTAGCGAAATTATTATACAGGCTGGCCAGGGTTTTGTAAAGAGGAAAGTTCTTAAGAAGAATCGGGTTATCTGTTTATCCTCTTCTCCTGTGCCCTTAGTTGCCTCTTTATGCTCTTTATCAAAAGGTAGGCCCGCACCCTGCTTAACCTGATGAACTTATGTGTTTTTTTTCCGCGTCTTTTTTCTGTCACAGTAATATAGATACCTTCATTGAGGAAAAACAAGGCCCCCAAAGGTTAAACAGGATAACAAAATTTCGCTCATAGAATACTACAATCGGAAGGAAAAATCAAGGATAAAACTCCGTGTGATAAAACTCCGTGTGATTTTTTACGCCGGGCTATATGGCGCTGATAAGGTCATGGAAGCTATTGATTAAAGTTCTGGAAAATGCTAAAATACCTAGCATATGTTATTTGCCTATATTGACCCCGGCAGTGGATTTACAATTTCTAGCTTAGGAACTTGGTTGATTACATTCTTATTTGCTTTTCTATGTATATTTTTTTTGTTCTTTAAAAAAATATTTGGATTTCTGAAAAATTTTAAAAGAAGAGTAATAATTATTTTGTTAGTCATTATAACTTTATACCTAACCATAACAGGAGTAATCATGAGTAAAAAAGAACCCCAATTTGACAAGAAAGTTATTATCTTAGGATTTGATGGCCTCAGCCCAGAAATTATTGAGCCAATGATGAGAGAAGGTAGGCTTCCTAATTTTTCCCGATTGAAAGAACAAGGTTCATATAGGCGCCTTACAACAACTAATCCTTCACAGTCCCCTGTTGCCTGGGCAGGATTTGCAACAGGCCAAAATCCTGGCAAAAACGGCATTTTTGATTTTATTGTAAGGGACCCTAGGACATATAAGCTCGACCTTTCTCTTTCAAGCATTGAAAAAGGCAAACCCAACCGAGTGATAAAAAGTAAATGTTTCTGGCAATATACATCTGAAGAAAAAATCCCCAGTGTCATAATTACCTGCCCCGTCACCTTTCCTCCAGATAAAATATATGGCAGGATGCTTTCAGGAATAGGCGTGCCTGACATCCTGGGGACAGAAGGCACATTTACTTTTTACACCACAGAATCTTTAAACAAAAACAAAGATATCAGGGGAAAGGTATTCCAGGTTGGGAAAACTCCTGTAATGATTATGAATCTTATAGGCCCTAAAGTTGCCGCTCTTGGCGGTAAAACCGACAATGTAAGGATCCCATTTAAAATTATATTACAAGAAGATAAAAATAGCGTTATTGTAGAATATCAAAAACATAGATTTGAACTTAAGACAAGTCAGTGGAGTGACTGGAAAGAAGTGAGCTTTAAGCTCGGATTGTTTAGAAAGGTAAAAGGGATCTTTAAGTTTTATCTTGTAGAAACCGAGCCCGAGTTTAAACTTTATATAAGCCCGATTAATTTTGATCCCAGAGGTCCTTTTTTTCAGATATCATATCCCAAAAATTACAGTAGGCTTTTAGCAGACAATATCGGACTTTACTATACCCAAGGTATGCCGATAGATACCTGGGCAGTTAATGAAAAACGGCTCACTGAGAAGCCGCTGCTTGAGCAGGCCAATGAAGTTTTGAGAGAAAAGAAGGCGATGCTTGATTTTGAGCTTAACCGGTTTAAAAAGGGGATTCTTTTTTGCTATTTCGAATCTCCGGATATTATTCAACATATGTTTTGGCGTTATACTGATCCCGAACACCCTCTCTATGAAGAAAATGCCCCTCGAGAATATAAAGAGATGATACAAAACTGGTATAAAAAGATGGACGATACCTTGGGAAGCGTTATAAAAAGAATAAATAAAAAAGATACCCTAATTATTTTATCAGACCATGGTTTTAATACATTCAGAAGAGCGGTTCATGTTAATAGCTGGCTTAGGAAAAATGGTTACTTGGAGCTAAAGAATCCCAAAGCTGAAAGTGGCGGCGAGTTATTAATGGATATTGACTGGTCAAAAACCAAGGCCTATGCAATAGGTTTCGGTGCTATCTATATCAATCAAGAAGGTCGAGAACGAGACGGCATAGTTAAGCCGGGTAAAGAAACAGAACTTTTAAAAGGTGCGCTATCCCAAAAACTAAAAGAGTGGCATGACGAAAAGCATAATAAGACAGTAGTCAATAAAATTTATAAAAGAGAAGAGATCTTTTGGGGAAACTACGCGCACAATACCCCTGATCTTTGCATTGGATTTAATATAGGGTACCGCGCATCTTGGCAGACTGCCTTGGGTGCTGCGCCTAAAGAGTTAATCGAGGACAACTTAAAGAAATGGTCTGGCTCGCATTTATTTGATCCTAGCCTTATGGCGGGAATTATTTTTTCAAACAAAAAAATTACAAAAGAAAGCCCGTCTATTTATGATATAACACCTACTATATTGGAAATCATAGGATATGATGAAGAAAAAATAAAGGACGGTAATTTTGATGGAACTCCATTATTCTAATCAACATAACCAAGGGATTTGAGATATTCAAGATCTCCCTTGTTCAATATGACTTTTTTATTTATTGAAATTGTTGGGTCTTTTCATAAAAATCTATTGAAGATATCCCAACGATCTTAATTCATCTATATTATTGGACTGGGCCACATCCCTGTTAGAGAAAAAATTCAAGATAAACTCTGACATATCATTTATAAGTTTTTGCTGGCTACTATTATATCTTTCTACCAATGTCTCTTGTCCCAATAAACTATAAAGCTTTTTTTCATTGGTGGTTTGATTCCAAATTAATTTATACGAATCCCAAATACATCCAAGGCTTCTCGTATGTTCATTCTCATGGCCCCAAGAATTTTCTAACGCAATTTTTCTAGGATTTCTTTTAAATATTTTCAGCCAGTCTCCTTTTTTTAACAATAGGCTTTGACCATAAATATCAGCGCCCACCCCTTCCTTTGCATCCCTAGTCATCCCTAGAACCTCAACTACAGTGGGATAAATGTCGCGAATGGACACCAAATCATCTCTTACCTTTGCTCTTTTCTGCCCCGGGAATTTTACTATAAGAGGGATCTTAATTAATCCTTGTGAAAGTTTATAGCCATGGTTAAAGAAATAATCATCCCCTCCCAAGCTTTCTCCATGATCAGCTACTAAGATAATCATCCAGTCATCAAAACGGCCTGTTTCTTTAAGGTAATTAATGATTTTACCCAACTGAGTGTCCATAAAAAATATTTCTGCGTCATATTGTGATATATAATAGGCTTTGTTTGTGATGAATTCCCCATTGGGATCTTTCAATCTGGCCCTTCCAATGCCTTTTATTGAGTCGTTTAAATCCTTATTTATGACCAGCTGTTGGAACTGTTGGCTATACAATAAATCATTCAAGAATTTATGTTTATAGGGTAAAGGCGGTAAATACTTCCAATGAGGATCTTTAAAAAATAACCAGAGAAATACCGGCGATCTCTTTATCTGTTCTTGACTTAAAAATTCTTTTGCTCTCTCAGCGATTATGTCGGCTTGAACAGTAGCATGATCTTGGCCGGTTTTTAAATCTCGGTTGTCTAAAAATACATCAAATCCAACATCCATTTTTGCCGCTTTATGAACCATATTTGTACCAATAATACCGCTTGTGAAGTATCCGGCGGTTTGGAGTAGTTCAGATAAAGTTTCCCCATTGTTCGTAAAAAGCGATGGGTGTTTTCCCGTCATCAACGCGATCGTTGATGGTTTAGTCCAAGGTATGTGTGTATAGGAATTTTTAAAAAGCGTTGAAGTTTCTGCTAATTTATCAATGTTGGGACTGGTTAAGCGTGGATAACCATAGATACTTAAGTGATCTTGTCTTAAGGAACAAACTGTTATTAGCAAAATATTAGGTTTCTTAACAATATATTTTTCTTTCCTCTTTACGTCAAAGACATCAAAAGTAATCAATATGAATAAAATAACTATGCTCAATAGCAGAACAAGCACGACAGATATTGTATTTTTTCGCATAGGATAAATCTTTCTATTTGTTAAGAGCTCAAGCCAATAATTTCTCTGTTATTATTCCTCCAGCGCAAACCTGATTTTGCTGTTCCAGGATAAATCTGCCCAGTTCTTCTATAAAGTTAAATCTTTCCATAACGATCATCTTTTTTGTTTTTAATACTACTATTCCTATCTCATTGCGTTTAAGTTCTTTGGCGTTTACTTGTATTGTCTCTAATCTTGAGGGATCAATTCTTTTTTCAATTTTTTCTACACCGCACTCGACCTTCTGGGCCGCGCATCGTAAAGTTATTGTTTTATTGATATATAATGGCTTATCAGACATCCAAAAAATATTCCCTTTAAAACGGTTGGTTAATTTTGGCGGGGTTTCTTTTTGAGCAACAACCTCGCCTCTTTTGACAAATAAAGGTCGATTGAAAGTTAAGCCGATACTTTCTCCTGCTTTGGCTTTTGTCTTATTGCGCTTTCCAAAAACCCTAATGGAATTTATTCTTGTTCCCTTAAAGGATGGGCAGAGAACAACCTCTTGACCTTGTTTTACCATTCCCGATGCTATCCTTCCGACAATTATTTTTTCGCCGTTTATTTCATAGATATCCTGGATGGGAAATCTTAAAGGTCTTTTTACAATGTTTGTATTTAACTTGAGTGAATCAAGCGCCTTTAGCAGTGTCGGCCCTTTATACCAATTCATCTTCTGGGATTTTTTGGAAAGATTAGTTCCTTCTTTTGCCGAGACAGGTATTAAAAAGAAAGGTTTAATCTTAAGATTCCCTAAAAATTTCAATAACTCAGTTTTAACTTTATCAAATCTTTCTTTTTTATAATCTATGAGGTCCATTTTATTAAAAACGACTATAACCCTATTTAGGCCCAGGAAGTTTATAAGATAAGCGTGCCTGCGTGTCTGCTCCATAACGCCTTCTTGAACATCGATCATTAATATTGCGGCTTCGGCAAGGCTCGCGCCAGTAAGCATATTTTTAATAAATTCTACGTGTCCTGGCGCATCGATAATTACATAATTTCTTCTGTGTGTTTTGAAAAAGATCTGCGTTGTGTCTATGGTAATAGCGTGTTCTCTTTCTTCTTTTAGCTGGTCCACAAGATAAGCTAGTTCAGTCTCTTTGCCTAGTTCTTTGCAAATTCGTTTGATTTCAGTAATTTTCTCATCGGGTAAAGAATCTGTGTCAAGCAATAACCTTCCGATCAAAGTTGATTTACCATGATCAACGTGGCCAATAACTACGATTTTCAAAACATCTTTTCTCATAGTTTATTTTACATATAACCCAGGCTTCTTAACTTTTGCATTGTATAAGAATTTTCTTTATCTTGCGCTCTTCCGTTTCTTTCTGATATCTTTGTAATCTCTAATTCTTTAATTATTTTTCTAGTAGTATTGGCGTTTGAATCGACAGGCAGGCAGCAAGTCTTACATCCTATGCTTCTATATCTTTTGCCGTTTTTAGCAAAATAAAGATTTACTATGGGAATTTTCTCTCTTCGGATATATTTCCAGATATCCAACTCTGTCCAATGTAACATTGGGTGGATCCTAATATGTTGTTCAGCCTCAAGTTGGGATTTATATAAATCCCAAAGCTCTGCTGGTTGATCTTTATAGTTCCACTTAAAATCTATGCCTCTGGGAGAAAAATATCTCTCCTTTGCTCTTATCCCGTGTTCATCCCTTCTAATAGCCAACAACAACGCCTTAAAGTTAAATTCTCCTAAAGTTTGTTTCAAGGCTTCTGTTTTTAAAGCATCGCAACATTCGAATTTCCCTTTTTCTGGCGAAATCCCTTCTTTTAGGGCCTTTTTGTTCTTACTGATAATAAGATTTAAGTTCCACTCCTTACCGTATTTACTTCTAAATTCATATATTTCTTTAAATTTAAAACTTGTGTCGATATGGATAACGGGGAAGGGGATATTTCCAAAAAATGCCTTGCGGGCAATCCATAAAAGAGAAGTGGAATCTTTGCCAATAGACCAAAGAAGAGACATGTTCCTAAAACGAGCGTATGCCTCGCGTATTATATATATAGTTTTATTTTCGAGTTCATCTAAGTAATTCATAATATCCCGTTTCCTGCCCACTAATCTATCCAGGCTTATCCTAAAGGCATCAGATAGATAATCTGAGGTTCTTTTTTAAAATTATCAAGAGTATCTGTCTCTAATATTATACAATGGAAGGGATTGCGGAAAAAGGCTTTTCTTGTACGCTCGCCGGATTAGGTTCTGGTGTCCAAAATACACCCAAATTGGGAATCATTGGCATAAATTAGTAGGAATGCTTTTTGGTTTTATCGCCGGTAAGAATGGCGTCCGCCTTCGCTCTTAGGGTATAATCTTAAGCTCTCTGTGACGAGCTACGACGAGACTATTGCTCACGCGGTAAGATTGCGTGGCGTCCCCAACAGGTGCATGCCTCTTTTGTGCTTAAAATGGCTATTTCACCACCAACTTTCACCACCAAAACCTCCTCATTTGTTTAGAATAGCTTGCTCTGCTCAATTACCTGCTTTGTACCTTCGCTTGTAGTGTGCGCATAGACCTTGAATGAGTCTATATCTTTGTGGCCGGTTACAGCCATAATATCCCGCTCAGCATGGCCCTGCCTTAGCATCTTAGTGCAAAATGAATGCCGAAATTCATGCGGGGTAAGTTGTTTACCTATCACTTTCTCGGATACCGTCTTAATATACTCGGTATAATGGCCTCCATGAATGATATTATTTTTCCTATTAGGAAAAAGCCATAAGGTTTTCCTCCGGTCAATGGAAGACTTAGAGGATTATCGTAAATTTTTTTATAATGGGATTGTTCTAACCGATAAGCTATCCGGCATACCTCCATATATATCTGGCGTTAAATCAGACTGCCAGTATTTTTTGCTATCAACATCCATAATAGTAAGCTTACCCGACCAACCTGCGCCTGTATCAACATTCCAAACGTTACACGCATGAATCGGCTCTAAGGTATTATAGAGCTCCGTAGTTGTATGCCCAACAAAAATATTCTTGTAACGGCCAAGCTTGCACTCAGTACCCGTTGAATGCTTCTTCCAAGCCATATCAAGAAGTCGCCTATCCCAAACCAAGGCCTGAGCGCTGTGACTTGATAATGAAATATCCGGGTTAAATCCACCGTGAACGAATACTCGATCATTAGTCTCAAGCCAAAGCTGACCATTTTTCAAGAAATCTACATGTGTCTTCGGCATAGGCCCGCCGTTATATGAGGCCATTGTCCAGTTACCACCCTGGCTTGTCCAGATTTCTGGCTTATCGCCCCGCAAGGCCCAATTCAACGCCCACATGTCGTGATTACCGATAACTAAGTCACAATGCTTAATCTTTAATAACTCATCGATGCACTGTCTAACTTCTGGGTAGCCGTCACATACATCACCGATCACGATCAGCCGGTTTTTTTTTCTGTCAAAACCGGAGCGTTCGAAGCATTGTAACAACGCTCTGTAAGCCCCATGAATATCACCGACAACAAAAGTTTTCATTTTTACAATTATTATTTTTGTGTTTCATCCAAAATACGGACAAGCGGCTCTTCCCACTGAAAACAAGTAATTCCTATGCCAACAAGTGATTCAAAAGCGTTAATGCAGTCAGGATCGATTTGTGCATATTCTTCAAGCATCTGTACGACCTCACTCATAAATCCGCCCACGATACCATTTGAGTCGTCTACGCCTCCGACACGTAACTTTTTATCCAGTCGCAAAAGCAACTTCACCAGGATGTCCGCTGCTTGTTCATTAACCGGCAAATCAGAAACAATTACTGATAACCTATTGCATCCTTCACGCAAAGAATCCTGATTCGCAAACCAGGTGCGTGACGGCCCACGGTACGGCTTTATGTATCGCATAGACTCAGTGATGGATTTCTTAACCGCCGCTAACCCATCTTTACTTAGCACCTCACGTCGCCTACTGCACTCAACGTGATGGGAAAGTTGTTTATCCTTATCGCTTAATGGCCTCCCATCCATAACCGCATAGAGCGCCAAGGCAACCATGTGTTTACAAAGTGTATCTCTTTGTCCAAGGTAACAAGTGCAATGACCCTGTTTATAGTTGCGAGCTGATACAGAGACACGATACGGCTCCGTTCCCGGAACAACAGCGGAATAATATCCTCCCAACTCCTCTACTTCCGTCACTTTCCCGCTCTCATACAAACCCACCGCACGCTTAAACGTCGCCTCATCAGTCGCAAATTTGATTTTGTTGAGGTCGTATGTTGGAGCCATGGAATGACTGCTTCTTTTTTTGTCTTTTCGCAGTTTTTGAGCTGCACGGATAAGCGGCTAATTGTCAAATACTATCCATATCAACTATGGATTTTCTTACTTCACACTTATAATCATATTTTTTCAACAGATCTTCAACCATATGCTTTGTTTTATCCGAACTGCCGGGAGATAAAATTACCTCTCGAATCGCATCCTTAGAAAATTTTACATATATTTCATTAATCTCATTATCTTTTAATTTACCCTCTTCACTTAAGAAAAAAGTATCACATATCACTCTGAATTCATTTTCAAAATTAAAGGCCTTGTGCTTTATCAGCAATCCTTCCATCCAATCACGCACGTCTGTATGTGTCATATTCCTAAACGTGCCAAATTTCTTCATCACCTTTCGGGCAAGGTCAATGGCACTTGAACCGTTTGTACCGGTACGCAAAAGAATCGCCAAAAGCTCTGAATTGCTCAGTACTCGTGCGCCCTTTTTAAGTAACTTCTCTCGTGGCCTATCATCTTCCGGCCAAGTCTTGATTCCTGTCGCTTTAGATTCCCTCGTCATTTTTCTCTTCTCTGCCCTTTATATACTGTATTTTTGTAGCATGAAAGTTACGTTCGAAATAACCTTCAGTACCTTTTCTTACATTAGATATTCTTTGCGATAATCCTTTTCAGGGGGGGATTATCGTTGATTATTTTATAGCCTGTGTCCCATATTTCCCATAAATGTCCCGAATATCTCCCATAGTGAGCCAATTAATGCCCCTTTAGCACCCCTTTGGCGCGTTTGTATCGGGTTTTGGGCGGGGTTTTATATTTCAACATCTCAAGCATTAATTTGCGCCGTCTTCGCAACGGAACATCAAACGCACTTCTACCCAAATGGCGATAAGCGTCGCCAATCCGACCATGGCTTCCGCCAAGATTATAGATATTACACCACACTCCGCCTTCGCAACGAGGCAAGGTACACTCCTTAAAGATAGCGCAATTTCGGTTTTCATAGCGCCTTGCTGCGTCTAATAACGCCGGAGTCGACCCGATAGGAACATTCGCCTTTTTGGCGGCATCCCGCATCGCATTAGCGATCTCATGTTTGTAATCATCGCAAGACAAAACAAATTCTGCTTCTTCAGCCATCCCGGCTTTCTTAAATAGTTTCGCGATAAGGTTTCTATGCTTCTTTGTATATTCCATAATTTGTGCTCCGTATCACAACCTGCTCTTTAAGTTCGTCTACTTATGCACCACTTTCCAATGTCCGCCTTTGTCGGGTCCGATACGTTGCAATAGCCCCTGCTTTTTAAGTACTCGGATTGCCTTCTCTATGCCCTTAATGCTCAAGCCAACACCTTCTGCAAGCTCCTGAGTCGTAATTGATGGATTGCCAGCTACCAGCCCAAGAATTTTCTCCCTACTTTTCTCCCTACTTTTCTCCCTACCTTTCTCCGCCCTTTGAGGGGTAATCTCGGCCGCCATTTTCTTCGCTCTTGGGCTAATCTTAAGGGTTACCATAAAATATGTGCGATCATCATCTGTCTCAAAATAAGGCGGCGGAGACCCATTTACCTTCAGCGCGCGGCGAATCTTGGGAAAACCTGTGCACCGCCCTTCAGTCAGTTGAAGTTCTTTAAGAGCGTCTCCTAACCGACTATTGCGATAACGGTGTGGCGTAACGATCGGTTTGTTAATATTATTCTTGCCCAGCGGAGGCAAAGGTCCCGGATAACTAATAATATAAATCTTATCCGGGTAAACCCGCGCTTCAATCGGTTCGCGTTCCTCATAACTACGATGATATACCGCATTTACCAAAGATTCCTCGATGGCCGCGTATGGATAATTGAAGAACCTGTCTGCTTCTGCCCGACCCTCTACTTTATGAACATACTCAATGATTACCAAATCTTTGATATATTTAAGCGCCAATTCCACCTGCTCATGAACGGGCCCGGTAAAAATCTTTTCATCAAACTCATCGCCCACATCATCCTTATATTTCACTACATCGATCGTTGTGCGCGGAAAAAACTTCTGTGGCTCAACGCAAAAAAGCATAAGCCCGATATTCTTCGGTCTTAACAATTCATCAGAGCCTTCAACGATATTCATCCTGCGGCAGAGATCCTTAAACGGTATCTTAGACATCTCTTTGACGAGGTCGCTTTTTACGGCAACCAGATACTGTTCAATTCGCCGGATATCCAAATCTTTCAGAGTTGTTTTATGGTTAACACCCCACATCAATGCCTGACTCTTTCAGTTTCTTATAGCACCATGCGTTCTTACCTTCGATCTCCCATTCATCTACATGGTCCTTGCCGATAAACGGAATATTCTGGTCCAGGATTACTTTTACATGTACGCCGCGCTTATGGGCGTTTACCAATTCTTCTACTAACTTGTACGCGCTCAAATCCTTATCATAAGCCCTTAACCCCACCTTAAACATCACCATATAAATCGATTCCCTCGCCCCTGAAACAGCCTTTTTAACAGCCGGGAAATATTTATTGCCGCTTATAGCCTCAATGTCCACCTGATACGAAAAAGCCCTTGCAGGCATAATCGCAAGGACCAATATAATACATAATGCTAATTTATATTTTTTCATAGAAAATATTGTTCGAGCAAAGTCGAGAACGGTGACAATATCTAATCTTCGCCTATTTCAATCTTTATACTAGAAATCCCGGTAGCAGGGAATTTCTCTGTCTCTTTATTATTTACTGTATATTCCCACATATCATAATCGAAACTTATAGTATGCATCTTAACACCTCAGCTTCATTAAACTTTACTACCCATCCGCCTTTTGCCATAAGATCCCCCTATTTCCTCTACTATCTTATTTACACATCTATTTGTATTGCGTTTTATATCATATTCCCATATGCGCATAACTTCCCATCCGTCCTTCATGAGATATTTATTCACTTTTTTGTCTCTCAACTGGTTAGATTTGATTTTGTTTCGCCAATATTTAACATTCGTCTTTGGCATTATAAAACGCTTTGGATGACGGTGCCAGAAATCAGAATCAATAAAAACAGCTACCTTTTTTCTCCTAAATACAATATCCGGTTTTCCTGCTATCGAGGAAACGTTTTTTGCAAAATATATCCCGCGTTTTTGAAGTTCTCGCATTATAATTTTCTCGGGCATAGTATCTTTCGAGCGGATATTTCTCATGTTTTTCCGTCTATATTCTTTTGTTAAATTATCCATAGCATTCTTTCTCAAAATGGGAAATTAAGTTTTTGTTAAGCAGTTCCCAAAAATATAAGGCCGTAACAGTTTCGCATCCAGCTATGTGTCTTTTTATCCTGCTGTATCTATCCGTGCCAAAAACTAAGCGTGAGACTTTTTTGATTCCATTATCTGTTTCAGGCCATATATCCATCCGCCCTAAGTGAAAGATCGCTATCATGTCCGCTGACCATCTGCCAAACCCCCAGATATTACTTACTTCTCTGCGGTATTCGGCCAAGGGAAGCTGTTTCCATTCTTCCCAAACTCTGGGATGGCTGTCAGCATATAACAGCCATTTATACAAAGCTTTCCTCTTCTTCTGAGAAACCCCTTTAATAGGACCTATTCTATGATAATTCCTTTTTGCCCATTGAAATACAGCCGAAGAAAATCCAAAATTTTTATGCAGGCGCTTGATAATTGATAGAGATGCTGAATTAGACAGCATCTGTCCAATTACTGTATAAAGGATCGTATCTTCGATTGACGGCCAAATAGGAACTTTGTAATTTAAAGGTCCTATTAATTTAATGAGTGGTTTGAGGCGTGAATTTTTTGATAAGATGTCTATAGATCTTTTATATTTATTGTTCCTGCGGGTGGGCGTAATCGAATAAATAGAATACACATCTTTCATTTCTAACTTAATGCCTATAAATTTTTATTTACAGCTTCCCAATCAGTCTTTTTCCATAGGAGACTGCCTGTATTAAACAAATAACCCTTATCATGTGCAAATTTTCCTATTCCTTCAAAATTAACTTTTCCCGCTACGCTTTCTTTTTCTTTTATATGATCAAGATCTCCGGGATTAATGGGGCCGTTCCACGAACAAACAGTATAATGCAGTCTTCCTTTTCTACCAGTATAAGATAGTTCTTTATATGTGGCCTTTTTTGGAACGAAGCCGCAGATATACGCAGAAATAGGCTTAAAGGAAGGGAGGTCATTGTAGAGTTTTTCAGCCTCTTCTTTCGAGAGAGAACCTACTTCCTGGCCTATTTTTAATATTTTATCTTTAAAGACGCTGATTTTTTTAAAAAATGCAAAAAGATGATCTCTCCCTGTACCTACTTTAACTAGTACATGAACATCTGAATGATTAAATTGATCTCCGGATATATCCAGCCAAATCCCATTCCACTTTATGGCTTTAATGCCTATTTTTAAGCGGGGAGTGCGGTATTCTGCATGAGGTTCTTTTATCTGATGGATATCCATAGGCAGATAATCTTTTAGATTTCCTACATCATGACCCAGTTTTGCCGTAATACCCCAGTGTTTTTTGAGAAAAAGAGAGAAGGCATATTCACCTAAATAGCCGCGCGTCATATCTGCCCATAATTGCCCTAAATCTCTCTGACGGCTGCTCCCATAGTCTGTCGGAGCTGTTTTACTTAGAATCTTTAATGCATCAATGCACATTTGGGAATAACCTTCTTCGTTTATAAAAACTAAATTCGGCAGAAATCTTTCATTAATCCATTCCTCAAATCCAGAGCTATCTGTGATCTCGCCGCCTGCTATTGATTTTTCAACTATTACACTCGCTTCTTTCGATTCAATATCCAGCTTATTTCCAATGATATTAACTGCCTCTTCTTTTTTCATGTACAACTCCTATTAGCAAACAAAGTCATTTGATTTTCCCAACTTGAAGGAACACTTGGGTATCGAATTCCTGCAAAAGTTTTTAAGACGGTTGTAAAAATAATTTCTGATAATTTCGGCGGAACAGCCATACCTATCTGCCTGCGAACACTTTCTTTAGATCCTTCGAACACAAAACTATCAGGAAAAGTCTGGATACGTGCTCTTTCGCGGTTAGTTAATGCCCTTGGTTTTTCCCAATGATAACCATGAGTGCCGCCTCCGCCGCTTCCGGTAATCGTATAGGATGGTTTATCCGGATGAAGACGCTTATAAATCTGGCTTAATTTAGCCCCTTTTACATTTAATCTCAGACGTCCTGGCAGCTGAGCGGTCCATACATTTTCACCAGGCCGAATATGCCTTAAGCGCTCAATAACCAATTCCGACTGCCTCGTAGGGTCATTATTAAATGCGTTATCTGCTATAGGAGGATTTTCTAAAGCTTCTCTGGCTGTTACGGGATCAAATAAAGTTGTAGGGGCTGGAACTTCAAATCTTAAATTTAATTTTTTATCTATTCCTATAATGATAACGCGATGCCTTGTCTGAGGTACGCCATATTCTTCGGATTTATATAAATGTGCTGTTAAGGCATAGCCATTCCCTGCATTTTCTAAATCTAAAAGTATTTTCTCAAATGCTTTACCATTGTTTGAAGCTATTATACCTCCGACATTTTCGGCCAAGAAAAATTTAGGCTTGAAATGATTTAATACGTTTACTCCATAAGTATAAAGAGGGCCAAATGTGCCACTGAAGCCCTTTTGTTCTCCGACAATGCTAAAATCATTACAGGGAAATCCGTATGCAAATGCATCTATGGAAGGGAGCTTTTTTACATTTAATCTGCGGATATCTCCGCAGATTACACTTTCTGGAGCGTCTGGACATATATTGCGGACATAGGTTTTGCATGAGTCTTTATCGTAATCATTCGCCCATACATGTTTTATCTTATAAACAGCCTTTTCTGTTTCTGCTGAGGCTGAAACAGCTCCTAAAGCGAGTCCTCCTGGGCCGCAGAAAAGCTCTCCCAGCCTAAAAATTTTTGTTTTTTTGTATTCCGATGTCTCTAATTTCATAATTAATCCTGCTCTTTTCGTTCATTTTACTGCTGATTTGGCTTTTATTCAATTACAATTTAATGATTAATCCCTCTGCATTTTTCGCACTGATAATATCTTTTGCCGTACGTTGTGCAATAATAGCGAAAAGTTGTGTTTCCGCAATAAAGACAACCTTTTTCTGGCTTGTATGTATAGCAGCGCCAGCGAGCAATTAATTTTGGTCTTATATAAATACCTTGTTTAGCTGCCTCTCTTTTAATATATGTATCTACTCTCATGATTCCCTATATTTTTCTAATAACGCCGGTTACCTTGCCTAATATCATAAAATTATTATTTGATAAGTCAACATATATTGGTTTCATGCTTTCATTTGCCGGCCGTAATATTACCCTATTAGAACTCTTGTCCTTATAGAATTTTTTAACCGTTGCCTCATCTTCAATAAGCGCAACTATGATATCTCCTTCCTCCGCATTTTGCTGCTGTCGAACCACCACATGATCTCCGTCCAATATGCCGGCTTCGATCATGCTGTCCCCTTTGACTTTTAATGCAAAAACTCCTGTGGGGTTCTTTGCTAAAGACTTGTCAACCGCAAGTTCTCCTTCAATATTCTCCTGTGCAAGGATAGGATTTCCTGCCGATATATTTCCCAGTATTGGTATTATGCTAACATTATTATTGTTATTTTCCTTGTGTGCGGTGTGAACTAATACCTCAATACCTCTTGATTTATGAGGCCTGCGAGAAACATAACCTTTGCGCTCAAGGGCTTCAAAGTGAGATTGAACAGCATTTGGAGACTTAAAAGAAAATCTTTTCTGAACCTCTGGGATAGAAGGTGGGTATCCAAATTGATCTATATTTGATAAAATAAAGTCAAATATCTGAGCCTGGCGCTTTGTAAGAACCTTGCTTTTCATACACATAAGTATACTGTAAGAATTTACAGCTGTCAAGCTTTTCTATGTTTTTTCTTATATAAACTTCTTGACCCAGTGGTATTCGGATATTTTGATCTTTATGGCATTGTTGTCTTTGATTCGTCTAAGTCTAACAATCCACGCTTTAGGAAACCACTCTTTCCTGCCGTCAAACATGATTAAAATAGCTTTTGGGGTCTCTTTTAGGAGAGTAACTTCTATCCATATATGCTCATTAAAGATAAGGTGATAAAGAAGAGCTTCCCAGGTGTGTCCGAATTGATGGCGTCCCCAACCGGATTCGAACCGGTGTCGTCAGATCGAAAATCTGATGTCCTAGGCCAGACTAGACGATGGGGACGTGGAAGGTTATGGGATTATTATTCTTCTTCTTTCTCTTCAGGCACGACCTGCGCTATGTTC
>JAHIEN010000010.1 GCA_018901615.1 Candidatus Omnitrophota bacterium
TCCTGAGGAGATAAAGATAGGAGAGAAGGTCAGGGGGTTGATGAACAGTAAGCCTATTTTTTTATGCGGCAGGACATCGCTGGGTGTTTTAGCGGCAGTATTAAAGCGGGCGTCATTATTGATCTCTAATGATTCAGGGCCTGTCCATATAGCGTGCGCCGTTGAGACACCTGTCATATCCATATTTTCCAGAAACGAAAAAGGGCTTAGTCCCGCGAGGTGGGGCCCCTACGGCGAAAGAAACGCTGTTGTCCATAAAGACGTCGGCTGTGTTAAGTGCCTTGCGCATAATTGCAATAAAGGTTTTTTGTGCCTCTACTCGATAACAGTTGATGAGATATTGGAGAAGGCAGAAGAGTTGTTAAAGGGCGCGGAAAAATGAAAAAGATAGCAGCTATTATTATGGGCGTGTTTTTAATCGCGGGGTGCGGGATAGCCACTCAGTATAGAATAGCTAAGCCTCAGGAGGAAGTTTCTATAGAAGCGGCGGCTAAAAAGCTGGATATTGGAGAAAAATTCACATACAAGGCAGAATGGCTTGGTATGGACGTGGGCATTGCCACGTTGTCAGTCCATGGTATTACGGAGCGAAACGGCAGAAAGGTCTATCATATACTTGCCACTGCCGAGTCAACTCCTGTAATCTCCAAGCTGTACAAGGTCAAAGACAGGATCTCAAGTTACATGGATGTGGAACGGCTTTACCCTGTAAGGTTTGAAAAGCAGCAGAGAGAAGGAGGGTATCGTTCAGACGAATATACTGATTATGACCAGGTAAAAGGAAAGGCTTCTTATTTTTCCAGGCTGAATCATAGCAAAAAAGAATATGAGATACCGGAAAAGGTCCAGGACCCTCTTAGCTGTATGTATTATTTCAGGCTCCAGGACGTGGCTGTGGGAGACTCTGTATTCGCAAGCGTCAACACTGACGAGAAAAATTATCTGCTCGAGGCCAAGATACTCAAAAAAGGCTTTGTCAAGATTCAAGGAGTTGGCGAGTGGGAGGCCTTTATGGTCGAGCCTTTACCCTGGTTTCAGGGCAAGGTGACCAGAAAGGCAAAGGTTACCATGTGGCTTTCAGCGGATAAGAAGAGGATTCCTCTGTTACTTGTGACAAAAGGCATACCTTTTGTTGGTACAGTTACTATAACCCTGCAGAAGATAGAGCACCTTGACACTGTAGAAGAATAATGTTAAAATACCCAGAATATAATTTATGGTATGGAATTTCAAAGATTCTAAGTTTATCAAACCCGCATTGCAATTAAATTGCAATGCGGGTTTGGGAGTGTTATCCACACTAAGAGTGTTTTATGACGCGCGATAGGCTAAAAATAGACTTATCTAAACTCAAGACATACCCGATAGCCAAAAGGAAAAGCAGGGTCTCTCATAAGGATTTTGCGAAACTTCCTTCAAAGGGCGCCACCTTCTCTGATTTTTACAATTCTCTCCCCAATATACTTTCGGGCGCGAGCTTCAGGCAGGTTGTGGACGCTGTGATTTCAGCGCGCAAAAAGAAAAAACCTGTTATAGCCATGATGGGCTCGCATGTGATTAAATGCGGACTGAATCCTGTAGTAATTGAGCTTATCAATAAGAAAGTAATTACCGCTATTGCGTTGAACGGTTCGGGCGCAATACATGATTTCGAAATAGCCCTTATCGGCAAGACATCAGAAGATGTGGGAGAGGCGCTTGAAGACGGTAGTTTTGGCATGGCAAAAGAAACAGCCCTATACCTCAATGGCGCAATGGGTGAGGCAGTGGAAAGAGAGATAGGCGCGGGGCTTGCGATAGGACAGGTAATAGAAGAAGAAAAACTTTCTTTCAGGAAATCCAGCCTTCTATATAACTGCGCCAGGCAGGGGGTGCCTGCTACTGTGCATATAGCCATAGGCACTGATGTTATCCATCAGCACCCGAGCTCGGACGGCGCAAACCTGGGAGAGGCGTCGCTGAGAGATTTTCATAATTTTATAGAAGTAGTTTCTGAGCTGGGCGATGGAGGAGTGGTCATGAATATTGGTTCATCAGTGATCTTGCCGGAGGTCTTCCTTAAGGCCCTGAATGTGGCGCGGAATCTTGGGCATAAGGTCGGGAATTTCACCGCGTGTAATTTTGACATGATAAACCACTACAGGCCTTATCAGAATGTGGTAAATCGGCCGATAAAATCAGGAGGCTCAGGCTACACGATTATAGGGCATCACGAGATAATGATACCGCTTCTGGCGCAGGCCATTATTGAGAAAATATGAAAAGAAACAGATTGAAAAGAATAATACCCGGGTTTACTGATAAAAAGGTCCTGATAATAGGCGACTTGATACTGGATGAATTTTTATGGGGTGAAGTCTCAAGGATCTCACCTGAGGCACCTGTGCCTGTTGTATGGGTCCGTTCTGAATCATTCATGCCTGGCGGCGCGGCAAACGTAGCGAACAATATTCAATCTTTCGGAGGCAAGACATACCTGGCCGGAGTGATCGGGATGGATGAAAGAGGCAAGACACTTAAAGAACTCCTCAAAAAGAATGGCGTAGACGTGGGAGGGGTAGTCGTTGACAGTGAAAGACCGACTATACTTAAGACAAGGATCATTGCCCATCACCAGCAGGTAGTGAGGATTGATAAAGAAAAGATGGAAGGGTTGAACGCGGATCTCATAAGCCAGATCATAATGTATGTTAAGACTATAATCAGGGATATAGACGCCATTATAATAGAAGACTATGGCAAGGGCGTTGTTACGCCCATGCTTTTGCGCGAGGTTTTGAAGTTGACAAAAAGGCACAAAAAAATAATAATGGTCGATCCCAAGGAAGAGCATTTTAATTATTATAAAGGGGTAACGAGCATAACTCCCAATCATCACGAGGCATCCAGGGCAACTGGCATAAAGGTCAAAGACGATAAGAGCCTTATAAGGATAGGAAGGGCGTTGCTTAAAAAATTAAAATCAGAAAGCGTTCTTGTGACTCTTGGCGAGGACGGCATGCAGCTTTTTGAAAGAAGCGGAAAGATCACGCATATACCAACTGTGGCGCAGGATGTGTTTGATGTATCAGGCGCGGGCGATACTGTTATAAGTACATTTACGCTGGCGCTTACAGCAGGGGCTTCCATGGTAGAGGCTGCCCGCATTTCTAATTTTGCGGCAGGCATAGTCGTGGGCAAAGTGGGTATTGCTACAGTAACGCAGAAAGAACTGTTAAGTAGGGTAAAGTAGAGATACGCAATTACAGAAAGAGTATATAATCTATGGACACAATAGGAATAATTCCGGCAAGATACGGAGCGACACGGTTTGATGGTAAGCTTCTGGCAGACCTGTGCGGTAAGCCTGTTATACAGCACACGTGGGAGAATGCCAAAAAGTCTAAATCAATAGAAGATCTTTTAATCGCCACGGACGATAAACGGATCTATAATGTCGCAAAGGGTTTTGGCGCAAAGGCAGTCTATACTTCAAAGGCGCACAAGAGCGGTTCGGACAGGCTGACAGAAGTTGTCAGCCAGTTTGAGGCCAAGATCATTGTGAACATCCAGGCAGACGAACCATTGCTGCACCCTTCCATGATCGACAATATAGTGGACCCTCTTGTGAGAGATAAGAATATTCAGATGGCAACGCTTTGTCACAAAATCGAATCAGAGCATGAACTCTTTGACAGGAATATAGTGAAGGTCGTGATAGATAGAAAAGGGTTTGCCTTGTATTTTTCACGCGCCGCCATTCCTTATAAACCGCGTTCTATCCATAATGGCAACAGGATAGTCAATTGTTATAAACATATCGGGCTTTATGCCTACACCAGGGATTTTCTTTTTACATTCAAGAGCCTGCCGCAGTCAACGCTGGAGAAGATAGAAAAATTAGAACAGCTGAGGGTGATAGAGAATGGATATAAAATAAAAGTGGTCGAAACGAAATACGATACAGTAGGCATTGATACGCCAGAGGATCTGGCCCGGGCAGTAGAGGTAATACAGGGGTCAAAGCAGCTTAGTTTTTTGTAAAGACATAAATGACAGCGAATAATCCGTGGTAATTAATTAAGAAAATATGCCCAAGTATATTTTTATAACAGGCGGCGTGGTTTCAAGTCTTGGAAAAGGCATTACCTCCGCGTCTATAGGAAAACTTCTCGAATCCAAGGGCCTAAAAATAACCATCCAGAAATGCGACCCATATATAAACGTGGATCCCGGAACCATGAATCCCTTTCAGCATGGCGAGGTATATGTGACTGACGACGGCGCTGAAACAGATCTGGACCTCGGCCACTACGAGCGTTTTACAAGCGTGCCTCTTGGCAAGGAAAACAATATTACGACCGGAAAAATATATGATTCTGTAATTACAAAGGAACGCAGAGGAGATTATCTTGGAGCCACTGTTCAGGTAGTTCCGCATATAACAAATGAAATAATCTCTAATATAAAAAAAGTATCGAGCGGTAAGGATATCGATATTGTCATTTGCGAGATAGGCGGGACAGTAGGCGACATAGAAAGCCTTCCATTTCTCGAGGCCATCAGGCAATTCAAACAATATATGGGAAGGGGTAATGCTATAAATATTCACCTGACCTTGGTCCCCTATATAAAGGCCGCAGAGGAAGTAAAGACCAAGCCCACGCAGCACAGCGTCGGAAAGCTGAGGGAAATAGGTATCCAGCCGGAGATATTGATATGCAGGACCGAAAAGCCCATTTCAAAAAAGGTAAAACAGAAGATCGCCCTTTTCTGTAATGTGGATGAAGATGCTGTAATAGATACGCCTGATGTAAAGGATATATACGAGATCCCTCTTTTGTTTCAGGAGCAGGGGCTGGGTAAGATCATACTGAGGCTGTTAGAATTAAGATATAAAGAAGGCGACCTGAGTGAGTGGCGCGATAAGGTGGTAAAAAGGGCGCTTCACCCGACAAAAAAGGTCGTAATAGCTGTTGTTGGAAAATATATAGAGCTGAACGACGCGTATAAATCTATCTATGAATCGCTCAAGCATGCTGGCGTGGAAAATGACGCAAAGGTAGAGATAAAGAAGATCGACTCAGAAGATATAGAGGAAAAAGATGCGGATAGTTTTCTGAAAGAGGTGGACGGAATCCTTGTCCCGGGAGGTTTTGGCTCGCGTGGCATAGAAGGTAAGATCGCGGCCATTAAGTTTGCCAGGGAAAATAATATCCCTTTCTTCGGCATATGTCTCGGCATGCAGTGCGCCGTCATAGAATTTGCCAGGAATGTATGCAAGCTAAAGAAGGCCCACTCAACAGAATTTGACAAATCAACGCCTTTCCCTGTCATAAGCCTGCTCGAGGAACAAAAAAGAGTAAAAGATATGGGAGGCACCATGAGGCTGGGCGCCTATCAATGTAGATTAAAAAAAGCAACACGCACATACGGGGCATACGGAAAAGAAAAGATTTCAGAAAGGCACAGGCACAGGTATGAGTTTGACACGCACTATAAAAGGAGCATGGAAAAGGACGGCCTTGTCATATCAGGGACCTCTCCTGACCTCAGGCTGGTGGAGGTAGTCGAGATAAAGGACCATCCATGGTTTGTGGCGTGCCAGTTTCACCCTGAATTCAAATCAAAGCCTGATAACTGCCATCCGCTGTTCAGGGATTTTATAAAAGCATCGCTGATTCACGAAAAGAAAGATAAGGCAAAAAAATGACAAAAGAGATAGCGATAGGAGATGTAAAGATAGGCGGCAATAATACTATTGCTTTAATAGCCGGGCCGTGTGTTATTGAGAACGAGCAGCATGCCATGCGTCACGCGGAAGGCATCAGGAAGATCTGTGATAAGCAGGGAATACCTTTTGTATATAAATCCAGCTATGACAAGGCGAACCGCTCAAATGTGAAATCTTACAGGGGGCCTGGCATAGACAAGGGCCTTAAGATACTAGCAAAGATAAAAAAAGAAATCAACATACCTGTTTTAAGCGATGTGCACTGCAGGGCAGAGCTTTTAAAGGCGGAAGAGGTCCTTGATATTATTCAGATACCAGCGTTTTTATGCAGGCAGACAGATTTTGTCATAGAGGCGGCAAAGACAAAAAAAGTCATCAACGTGAAAAAAGGCCAGTTCCTTGCCCCCTGGGACATGAAAAACATTATAGAAAAAATAGAGGCCAGCGGTAATAAGAATATTATCATTACAGAACGCGGCACAATGTTTGGTTATAATAACTTGGTGAGTGATTTTAGGTCTCTGGAGATAATGCGTGAGTTTGGCTATCCTGTAGTTTATGACGCTACTCACAGCGTCCAACTTCCGGGAGGTAAGGGCTCTTCTTCAGGAGGAGACAGGAAATTTGTAACAGCTCTTTCCCGCGCAGCAGCAGCAGTTGGCTGTGATGGCCTGTTTTTAGAGGTGCATGAGGATCCTGATAAGGCGCCATGCGATGGACCGAATATGATAAATTTTAAGATGCTGGAGAAATTATTGAGAGAGGTTAAAGAAATAAGCGATATTTCAAACCCGCATTGCAATTAAATTGCAATGCGGGTTTGAAAATAATTGAAAATAAGGATGAACATGCTAAAAAAACGCGCAAAACAGGTTTTGAAAATCGAGGCAGATTCGATAAGACGGCTCGCGTCCCGGATAAACAAGGATTTCGAGAAAGCTGTTAATCTGATATTTGCTTCAAAGGGCAGAGTGGTTGTGACTGGCATGGGTAAGGCCGGGATCATAGGAGAAAAGATCTCTGCCACGCTTGCCTCTACTGGCACGCCAAGCCTCTGGCTTCATTCAGCAGAGGCCATACACGGAGACCTCGGGCGCGTAAAGAAAGAGGATCTGATAATCGCTATCTCGAATAGCGGCGAGACAGAAGAAACCATAAGGCTTATCCCCCATATAAAAAAGATAGGCGCCAAGCTAATTGCCATAACAGGCAATATGCGCTCCACGCTTGCAAAGAATAGCGACGCCGCGTTAGATGTTTCAATAAAAGAAGAGGCGTGCCCTTTAGGCCTTGCGCCTATGGCAAGCACTACTACCATGCTCGCGATGGGTGACGCTCTTTGCGCGGCATTGATCGATAAAAGAGGTTTTAAAAAAAATGATTTCGCGTTTCTTCATCCAGGGGGAAGCCTGGGTAAGCAATTGCTCCTGAAGGTAGAAGATATAATGAGAAAAGGCGCTCAGAACCCCATAGTAAAAGAAAATACAAAAGTAAAAGACGTGCTTTTAAAGATCACGTCTGCAAGGGCAGGAAGCGCCACGGTAGTGGACAAAAAAAACAAACTGCTGGGTATATTTACAGACGGAGACCTAAGGAGGCACCTGGAAGACGGCATTGATCTCGCAAGTAAAAAAGTAAAAGATGTAATGACGAAAAGGCCCAAGACCATGAAAAAGGGCTCGCTTGCGGTTGAGGCGCTGAGGATTTTACAGGATAACAGGATCGATGAGATCCCGATAGTAGATGAAAAAGGCAGAGCGATAGGCCTGGTGGACGTGCAGGATCTTTTAAAGGCGGGGCTGGTTTAGCCAATGAAGTATTCGACAATTTTTCATCTCATCGCAGCTGTATTTAATAAGAAAGATGTATCTAGTGTCTTGATCGGAGGTTTTGCTGTTAACTATTATAAAGTGACGCGCCAAACAGCAGATATTGATTTTTTAATAACCAAGGATGATTTTGATAAAATATCGGATTTGTTAGAGAAAGAAGGATACGAAAAGGATTATAGCCAGGAAGCATTTGTAAAGCTTACGAACAGACACCATTATCTTATGGATCTTGACTTTATGTTTGTTGATGCAGAAACCCTGGACAGGATTATTAAAGACGCCAAAGAGATCTCTATTGCAAAGCAAAAATTTATGGTGCCTTCTTTAAATCATTTGATAGCGCTTAAAACCCATTCACTAAAATTCAATTTTAAGATGCGCGAAAATAGAGACCTGCCGGATATTATAGAGTTGGTCAGGGTTAATAAGGTTAACGTCAAAGATAGAGAATTTAAAGAGATGTGTTTGAAATTTGGGACCGAAGAACTCTACAATAGAATATTAGATAGGGCGTAAAAATGGAAACACTGAATTTTCCTATTATCAGAGGTAAAACCGTTTCTAAAAGACAGCTATCCATGGATGATTATGTAAAGTTTGTTAATTTGAATTTGGAATATACTGTAGACAAAGAAGCCAACAAAAAACAAAAAAAGCTCTTAGCTTGCAATAAGCCTTTTAACCTGACTTGATTTAAGTAATATGATAGAAGAACGCGCTAAAAAAATCAAACTACTGATACTCGATGTCGACGGCGTCCTTACTGAAGGTCATATAATCTACGATAATTTTGGGGATGAGCTTAAATGTTTTAACGTCCAGGACGGACTGGGCATGTTCCTTCTTAATAATGCGGGTATAAGATCCGTCATCATCACCGCCAAAAAAAGCAGGGTCGTGAAGCGCAGGGCGCATGATATGAGAGTAGCTGCTGTATATTCCAACCATGATAAACTCAAGGTCTATCAGAAGGTCCTTAAGAAATTCAGGGTTAAAGATGAAGAGGTGTGCTTTATAGGGGATGAGCTTCTCGACCTGCCGTTAATAAAAAGAGTCGGCCTTGCAGTAGCCCCGCCAAACGCAGTGGAAGATGTAAAAAAACTCGCGCATTATGTCACACAAAAACACGGCGGCAGAGGCGCGGTGCGCGAAGTAATAGAGATCATCCTAAAATCCCAGGGTCTCTGGGATAAGACTATCGAGAGATATATAATATGACAGGATTTTATAAATCGATTATCACGGGAGGCGTTGCGCTTTCCGCGATATTTTTGTGCCATTGTGTCTATGGCTTTGATGACGGAGACTGGCAGTACTGGAATACAGAAAGCGCGTCTGTCAAACTCGTGGACGAATGGAAGGCCAGTATAGAGCAGGAATTTCGCTGGGGCAATGACATGCATAACCCCTATTACAATCACACTGATGTCGGCATCGCGTATTCAGGCCTGGCAGACTGGTTTGATCTTAGTCTGAATTACAGGCATATAAAGGAAGAAAAGAGTAATGACTGGAAAACAGAATACAGACCGTATGTAAGTGGAACCATAAAGTGGAAGATATACGATTTTTCATTTAGCGACCGCAGCAGATTTGAATTTAGAGAAAGACAGGACGCGGATGAAGCATGGCAATACAGAAATAAACTTTCGCTAAAACCACCCATCAGCCTCACGAAATTTAAGATCCAGCCCTATGTAGAGGACGAGACCTTTTTTGACTCTGACTCACAAGAGCTCAATAGGAACAGGCTCTACTCCGGAGCGTCTTTTAATATCTTCAAAGACCTCAAAGGTGATATCTTCTACTTGTGGCAGCGTTCCAAATCCTCCTCCAGCGGCAAGTGGACTGACGTAAACGCTGTAGGCACAAAACTTAAGATTTCATTTTAGTCCCCTCACCCAGATCATGGAGACGTCTCACTTTCTCCTAACCCTCATTGATTATTCAAGTTGCAATCCCAATGATTCCAAATTTTCTACACGACCTTTTTTAAATTCCTCTATAGTTGTTCTCATAAGATCTCTGTATGTTTCCTTCCGCTCTTCGTCATTCTTTCCCAGAGTTTCAAATAGCGGATCTATGTCAACAATATCATCCTTTTCACCGAAAGCATATGCGCGATAGCTGCTCCATAGATATTCCTCCGGGAGAGTTACAAGCCCTGCTTCAACAGGATTTCTTTCAATGTATAACCCGCACCTCAATAAATATCCGTCATCCTCTATGAGGTTGCCTTTATATCTACCCTGCCAAAATTGCCCGGTATATTTATATCTTTTTCTGTACCTATTAGAATAAGACAATCCCAATCCTTGCATAAGCTTGGCAAGATTTGTTTCAGCGCATATTTTACATAATAAATGAATATGATTACACATCAACGCATAGTGATAAATAATAAGATTGAAGCGCTTTTTATATTTCTTTAGTAATTCCAGATAGATTTTAAAGTCACGCTCTTTTCGGAAGACATACCTTTTATTGTTTCCTCTTGTGAAGACATGCAGCAATCCTTCTTCTGGCAACGTTCTGGCCATTCTTGGCATAAGACCACCCCCTTTACTACAATAGACACGCCTTATGCCACTTTTCTTTCAATTTATTTTAAAAAATTTTTCTAAGAGGTTCGAGAATAATTAAAAATTTTACTCTGGAATCATAAGGGTTCTAACCTATATGAATATCAAGAGTTAGGGAGCAGTAAGACGTCCCCAATGCTTCCGTGAGACGTCCATGCGGTTATAAACTTGACTAGGAGATATTTTTATATATACTAGTACCTATATAGCGTATAGACTTCTAACTTATATTTATATGAAGAGAAGAAATGGATAGCAAGAAGAAAGATATACAGGAACTAAAGCAGGCGCTTTTGAAAGCAAACCAGGATATTGAAAGATTGTCCAGGGTCAAATCGGATTTCGTGTCCATAATATCTCATGAATTACGCACGCCCCTTACTTCTATAAAAGAAAGTGTGTCTCTGGTCCTGGACGGGGTGGCAGGCCCTCTCAATGAAAATCAGAGTGAATTCCTAAACATCGCCAAAAATAACATAGACAGGCTTGCCAGGCTTATTACAGATATACTGGATTTTTCGAAGCTGGAGTCCGGCAGGATTACCATGCATAAGAAAAAGGCAAACATAAACGAGCTTGTCAGGAATGTGTTTTCTTCTGTCAAAGATAAAGTTGAGAAGAGAGGCCTGTATTTTGAGCTCGAACTCTCGGACGGACTGGATGATATATGGTTTGACCCTGATAGAATAGGCCAGGTATTGAACAATCTTATATCGAACGCGATTAAATTTAATAAGGAAAAAGGGAGAATAAGGATACTGGGTGGCAGGGAAGAGATAGGCGGCAGGGAGTTTGTAAAAGTTATCGTGGAAGATACAGGCATGGGAATAAACAAAAATGAAATGCCAAGCCTTTTTAACCACTTTAGCCCGCTCGATACAAGCCTCACTCGCGCCAATAGCGGTGTGGGGTTAGGGCTTGCCATAAGTAAACATATAATAGCACTTCATGGCGGGGATATATGGGCTGAATCAGATAAAGACATAGGTTCCAGGTTCATCTTTACTCTGCCTGTCTATAAAAAGGACAATGAATTTAATTTTCTCCTGGATGATGCAATAGAGAGGGCGATAATCAATAATATGAGCCTTGCCCTTATATTTCTTGGTGTTAAAGACCATGCGGATTTAGAAAAAGAGATAGCTTTGATAGTAAGGGGGCCTGAGGACAAGGTCGTCAGGTGTAAACAGGGGAATGTGATTTCTATTATGGCAGGGACTGACAGGGCCGGCGCAGGCAAGATAATAGACAGGCTTAAAGCGAAATTGACAGTCCATATAAATTTTGGAGTCGCTGTTTACCCTGATGAGGCCAAAGACAGGGAAAGTCTGATAAAAAAAGCAGAAAAGGATTTAAAGACAGGTAAAAATTTTATATAGGCAGAATAACGCCTTAACTTGACAAAACGAGTATTGCGCGAAATGTCAAGTTAAGAGGGGAGGGTTTATATGGATAAGAAAAAAATACTAGTAGTGGACGATGATCCGGATTTATTAAAAATGCTCAAACTGAGGATAGAATCAGAAGGCTATGAGTTCCTGTCTGTACAGGACGGAGAAGATATGATAAGGGAGATGAGAGCTAAAAGGCCTGATGTTGTGCTTTTAGATATAATGCTTCCCAAACTTGATGGGTATACCGCGCTGCGTGAAATGAGAAAAGAGGAATCTTTTAAAGATACGCCTGTAATAATCTTAACCGCAAAAGAGCGGAAGAAAGTAGGAGATCTTTTTGCGTTTGAAAAGGTGGCATTTTTCGTGGAAAAGCCTTTTGATGCAAAAGATTTGCTGCGGAAGATAAGGAGCCTGTTATGAGCGATAAAAAAAAGATACTTGTAGTCGATGATGAACAGGATTTAAGGAAGATGCTGAGGTTCAGGCTGGAGGCAGTGGGGTATGATGTTGATGAGGCTGGTGATGGACAGGAAGGCCTTGATAAGGCAAGGTCTCATTGGCCGGACTTAGTCATATTGGATCTTATGCTTCCCAAGATCGATGGTTATAAAGTCTGCAGAATGCTCAAATTTGACGAAAGGCATAAACATAAGCCTATTATTATGTTCACTGCCCGGGCACAAGAGAAAGATGCAGAGCTTGGCAAGGAGATGGGCGCTGACGCGTATATAACAAAACCGTTTGAGCCAAAGGTGCTTTTGGAAAAGATAAAGGAGTTACTGGAACAAGGGGTAAACTAGAGGAGATAGCTATGGACACTCAGAAAAAGATATTGTTTATTGATGACGAAGAGGATATACAGAAGCTTCTTAAGATGAGGCTGGAGCAGGAAAATTTCAATGTTATAACTGCTTCTGACGGCGACGTGGGTGTGAAGACGGCTGAGCAGGAAACACCAGACCTGATCATCCTTGATATCATGATGCCCAAGATGGATGGGTATACCTGTCTTAAAGAAATAAGGAGTCTTCCGAAGACAAAAAACATACCAGTTCTTATGCTGAGCGGGAAGGAAGAGGAAAAGGTCAGGGACTTGTTCGCCTTCCAAAAAATCAGCGGGTATATAGAAAAGCCGTTTGAGCTGGATGATATTGTGGCAAAGGTAAAAGAGATATTAAAGATATAATCGCGGAATCTACGCGGAAGGAATCGTTATGGCGAAAAAACAGGATACGATAGAGCTATTGCTGAAAAAGAGCCTTGTTACGCAGGATCAGATTGATAGGGCTACGCAGGAAGTCAAGCGCACAGGCCTGACAATGGAGGGTGCCCTGGAAAGGCTCGGTTTTATAACCGAGAACGACATTGCAAATGTTCGCGCCCAGTCTCTTGGTGTGCCTTTTATGGATTTGACAGGGTACATCATTGATTCCGCTCTTGTAAAGTTGATTCCAGAAAAACTGGCAAAGAGATCCAAGGCAGTCCCACTTTTTAAAATTGGCTCAAGCCTTACAGTGGCCATGATCGATCCCAAGGATATTGTGGTATTGGATGAGCTGCGCCGCGTGAGTAAGATGGATACGATTGAGCCGGTTTTGGCCACAGAAAAAGGCATTCAGAGGATATTGGACACTTACTATGGTGTCGCGGGCTCGATAGACGATATAGTAAAATCTATTGGAAAA
>JAHIEN010000142.1 GCA_018901615.1 Candidatus Omnitrophota bacterium
TTATCCTGAAGGAGCATATTTTTTATGGTATAGGAAAGTATACCCTTACGGGCACAAGTAAAACACTTTCCTAACCACTGAAAATCGCTAAAAGTCATCGCCGAGGGCGATTTTCTTGTCCTGCACCTTGCGAAGGAAAAGATATCCCACTCCTAAAAATAGCAATAAGGCAAAGATTGCCAATCGATACTTTAAAATCCCTAAAAAACCAAACGCCCACACTATCAGCCCCCAGATAAGCGGTCCGATAATAGAGGCAGATTTTCCGGCTAAGCCATAGAATCCGAAGACTTCTCCTACCATTTGTGGTGGAGATAAATCTATTACTAATGCCCTTGCGCTTGTCCAGGTTGCACCTAAACATATTCCTACTAAGGGTCCTACAACCCAGAATACGATTTTATTAAAAGATATCGCTGCTAAAAGGATGCTTATACACCATAACCCCAAAACAATACTTAAAGTTCGTTTTGAGCCCAAGCTGTCAGTAATAAACCCGGCTATAAATGAACCAATAATAGCAAAGATAGTAGATATAATGTAGAAGGTGATAATCTCAGGATCTGTAAATCCCATAACCTTCTTGATATAAACAGACATAAATACGATAATGGTATTGATGGCATTAAGGGCAATAAATGCCGCAATTAAAAAATTAAAAAGGTCTGGATGCCTTTTAATATTTACGAAGGCCTCTTTTATTTTTCTAAAAGCTCCTCTTATTTGAAGTTCAAATTTATCTCTTCTTTCTGCCAGACGATCTTTTACAAATAGAAAGCAGGGAATGGAAAATAAAAGAAAGAGAAATGCCGTGGGGATAAATGCGGCTTGCCTTCCATATTTTAAAACAAATGGCCTGACTAATAAAAGCCCGGCAATCGTGCCGCAATATCCCAGACTTGTCCCATAACCGGATACCCGGCCAATTTGACCCTTACCGCTTATCTGAGGAAGCAAAGCATTGTAGAAAATAGCTGCTATTTGATAGCAAAAATTGGCAATAGCAAAAAGAAGAAGTCCAAAAAATAATCTATTCGTCAACCCGATTAGAGCAGTGAAGATACAACATGTGAAAGTAAAAAATATCAAAAAGGGTATCCTTTTACCAATTCTATCTGATATTGCTCCCATTATTGGAGAAGATATAGCTGCTAACAACATTGAGCCGGACAAAGCCAAACTATATAAAATATCTTCTCCCTTCATATCCACAGTCACCCACAAAGCAAAGTAAAGGGAGATTACATTCATCGCAAATATGGTATTGGCGAAGTCATACATCGACCAGGAAAAGATAGTAAGTTTTCTATTAAGCATCATCAACTCTAATCTGCTAATGTTAAAGGTTTGACCCCATGGGGTTAAGATATTTACTAAGAAAATTATCTATCCTAGAGCTATATTCTTCCATGGCCATAAAAATAGCCTCGTTGTGCCCCCCTCGCATCTCGTAAAACTCCTTTGGTGGGGGTGCGGCTTCAAATAACTTCTTACCTAATTTAAACGGCACAATCTCATCATCTTGACTATGAATAATTAACTTAGGGATAGTGATATTTTTTATCTTTGCTAAAGCATCATATTTAATTGTAATTATCCATTTTACAGGCAAATATGGAAATAATTTCTTTCCCATATCATAAGCAGAACTAAACCCGCTCTCAGAAATAAGGGCGGCTGTTTTAACTTTAGAGGCCAAATCAATAGCCACATTTGCCCCTATGGATTTTCCATAAATCACAATTGCGTCTTTATTAATATTTTTCCTGCCAAGCAAGTACTTATAAGCTGCCTGCGCATCTTGATAGAGCCCCTCCTCAGTTGGGCTGCCCTGACTTCTTCCATAACCCCGGTAATCAAAAATAAAAACATTCAGGTTGAGTTTATTGAAGACTTTTATGATTTCAATGCGGTGGCTTATATTTCCCGCATTTCCATGACAGAATAGAAGCGTGCCTCTGGGATTTTCTGCCGAAACAAACCAACCATTTAGCTTCAGACCATCATCGGTGTTAAAGAAAACATCCTCGTATTTAAGGCCTGCATTCATAGGGGTAGATTCAATTCCTTTTGTGGGATAATATATGCCCTTCCTCTCAAAATATTTTAAATAGGCAAACATAAAAACTGAGAATATTAATATTGATATTAAAATCCGATTAAGCATTAACTTCATATCTCTGACAATCTCTTTTTCATATTTGCATCACTATGGTAAGGTCTACCCACCTTTTTTCGTATTTCTTCACCTCTTCCCCCGTCATAGGTACAAACCTAACAGGAATGATACTACTAGTCTTTATTGGAGAATTGGGTTAATCTTCCCTTATCGCCATCATTGAATATCCAGATTGGTAAGGCCTAATTCCTTTGCCCATCTTACCGCTTCCTCAAATTCTTTTCGGGTAATCCTACGGGATATCTCAGGATATTCGAATGCTTGATGCGTCGGTGTATATTGCTGCATAATATTAAGATAAGTATCTTTAGGTAGATTTTTTGCTATCCATTCAATAATCTCTTTTGTTCCAGCAACTCTGTTGGGCATAACCAGATGCCGGATCATCAGTCCTCTATACACAAGGCCATCCTTAGCCGGTTTTGCTACACCCACCTGACGGTGCATCTCTAAGATTGTTTCTCTTGTAAATTCAGCATAATTTTTTGCTCCCCGTAGATGTATCTCAGCATATTTCGCCGCCATTTCACTATCCCAATATTTAAAATCGGGTAAGTAAACGTCTACTATGCCATCTAGTTTTTTCAACACATCTAAGTTTACCCAGCCACAACTGTTGTATACAAGAGGCGATCTTAAACCCTTAGCAGCAGCGATATCAAGCGCAAGAATAATATGCGGCATATAATGGTCAGGGGTAACAACATTGATATTATGGCATCCCATCTTTTGCAAGGCAAGCATCATCTGCGCCAATTCTTCAATACTTGTGGGCTTTCCCGCTCCACCCTGGCTGATTTGCCAGTTTATGCAAAAGACGCATCTTAAGCCACAGTGACTAAAGAATATGGTTCCTGAGCCTCCTCTTCCTACAAGGGGTCTCTCCTCTCCGAAATGGGGATGATAGGATGAAACTACAAGTTGGGAGGTTGCCTGACAGAATCCTTTTTCGCCTGCCAAACGATTTACTCCACATTGTCTGGGACAGAGCCGACAGCTTTTCATTATGTTCCAGAGTTCTTCTGTCCTTCTTTTTAATTCACCACTGCGGTGCAATTTTAGATAAGCAGGTTCACCCAGCCCTTGCGTGCAAGCGCTGGGTGCTTTATCTCTACATCCACTAATAAATAACATAAATAGTAAACCTGCCATTGCTAAACAAAAACCCCAGAAAATAAATCTTTTTCTCAATGGCTCTTTCATTTAAAACTCCCCCAATTTCTGCTCTCTTTTAATCAATACGTCCTGTCTCTTTTTCTTTTCTTCTTTGCGAAAGGATAAATACCGGAACACCACTTATCATCAGGCATAAGCCTAATAGTGATTCTATAGGGTAAAAAAACAAAGTATTAATCGCAAGCGCTGCGCAAATAAGAACAAAAACAGCTGGCACAATGGGATAACCCCAGACCTTAAAAGGTCTTTCTACGTGGGGGAATTTATAACGCAGGATAAAAATTCCTGCCACAGCTAATGCGAAAAATAACCACACCGCAATCCCGGTAAAAAACAAGAGTTGATTAAAAGTCCCCCAAA
>JAHIEN010000143.1 GCA_018901615.1 Candidatus Omnitrophota bacterium
AGACACTTTGTTATAGCGCTTGTGAGCGTGGTCTTACCGTGGTCAACGTGGCCTATTGTGCCTATATTTACGTGTGGTTTTTTGCGTTCAAATTTTTCCTTAGCCATTGTAACCTCCTAACTTTGTAGCTTATTGTCGACGGAGCTGCTGATGGGAATTGAACCCATGACCTCTTCCTTACCAAGGAAGTGCTCTGCCGACTGAGCTACAGCAGCAGAACCTCTTTACACAATAATACCATCTCTATATGTAATATAGATAAATAGAAACAGAGCTAGAATTATAGCATATTAAGCTGGTGTGTCAAGAAAAAAATAAAAATAAAAATAAAATCTACATAGCTGCAAAGCTTGCCATGTCGTACTTTGAAATTCCATACTCACATCTTCAGGACTGGGATTATTGCCTGGGCGATCTTGAAGTAAATTATAAGTCCTACAACATCCACAATACTGGTAGTGATAGGTCCTGCGAGTACAGCCGGATCTAAACCGAATTTTTTCGACACAAGCGGCAGAAAAATTCCTGTCATGATTGCCAGTAAGACTATAGCTGTCATGGTAAGTCCGACTACAATCGCCACCAAAGGCGACTCCTGCAGCAATACAGCTCTTACAAAAGCAACAAGCCCTACTATAGCGCCCATGAATAAAGCGGCTACAAGCTCGACCTTTATCACCTTTCGGGCACCCTCCAGTGTAACGTCACCCGTGCCCAACCCTCTTATGATTGTAATGGCTGTCTGGTTACCGGCATTACCTCCAGTATCAAGCAGCATCGGGATAAAAAAAGTCAGCGCCACGACGTTGGTTAGCGCGTGTTCGAATGTCTTTAGCACAGTACCTGTCAAAAAATCAAACATAAGAAGAAACATCAGCCAGCCAGCCCGGCGTTTTACAAGGCCCAGGCTACCTATTTGAGAATAGCGTATTTCTTCTCCCTCCTTGGACGACATCTTACCTATTTCATAGATTTCCTTTGTTGTCTCCTTGCGTATAAGTTCGACTACATCGTCTATTGTGATTATTCCGACAAGGCGATTTTCTGAATCTACCACAGGCATATTCAATAAATCATATTTTTCAAAATTTTTGGCAATCTTTGTCTTTGGCGTATTTGTGTCTACCTTTATCCAATCAACAGACGCCATTATATCTTTTATTAGCTGGTCAGGCACTGCTATTATCAGCATCTGCAATGTGACCTCGCCTAGAAGATTATGATTCTCATCCGTAACATATATAGAATTTATATCCTTTATCTGCAGCGGCCGATAATTTTCCTGGACAGTCAACAATGCTTTCTTGGCGGTCATTGATGGCCTGAGTTCAATCAGTTCGGTTGTCATTAAACTCCCTGCGGTATTTTCTGGATACTTTAGGAGTCTATTAAGGTCATCTACCTCTTCTTTTTTCATGAGGTTAGTCAGTTTTTTGACAACCTTTGGCTTTAAATCCTTGAAAAGGTCAGCCCTTTCATCCGACGCCATCTCATTCAATATCGCGGAAACTTCTTCATTTTCAAGATTATCTAAAAGATATTTTTGATCTTCGAAGGGCAGGCCTTCAAAGACCTCTATAGCCTTCTTCGGGCCCAAAAGCTTGAACACTAATACCCTTTCTTTTTCTTCAAGCTGTTTTATTCCTTCAGCAAGATCCATTGAAGGGATATTTTTAAGCGTGTTCTTGAGTGAACTAAAATTTCTTTCTCTAAGGAAGTTTTTAATCTCCGGCAAGAACAGCGCAAATATGTCTACTTTATTGATGGGCTTGATTTTCATAAATATAAAAGGACCTTCGGCGAAATTGGAGCGGGTGAACGGGATCGAACCGTCATAGCTAGCTTGGAAGGCTAGTGCTCTGCCATTGAGCTACACCCGCTTTGTAACGCTTGCCCCTCGCAGCATAATTCAGAACTCACGGACTGCTCGGGATGAATTTTGCCTTCGGCAAAATTCAGAAGGCTAGTGCTCTGCCATTGAGCTACACCCGCTTTGTAACGCTTGCCCCTCGCAGCATAATTCAGAACTCACGGACTGCTCGGGATGAATTTTGCCTTCGGCAAAATTCAGAAGGCTAGTGCTCTGCC
>JAHIEN010000144.1 GCA_018901615.1 Candidatus Omnitrophota bacterium
GCGATCATTACCTGGAACGGTGTCCTGTAATAAAGCGCTGTGCGGCTCCGGGGATAATACCTGTGTAAAATCTTTATTATCTCCGGGATCCTTTCCCAGGCAGATTTCATATATTATCCCGAGACCTTTATCTCTTTCTTTAATTTCCCGTTTATGCTGCAATATGCCTCTACCGCAATAGTATCTCCGACCTTTGCGTCAGGCACCATATACACGGCAAACTGGCTTCCATTATTATCCTGTCTGCTTATCTGATGCTCGATTATTTCCTTGCCGTTCAGCCGCACATCAACCTTGCTTATGTAATGCGTCTCGGCGTTGCTGACAGGGTGCGTTATTATAAGGGTTAATATGCGGGTTGTGGCATTGTATTCTGCCTTTATCGCAGATGGCGGATGGGCATACACTCCAGAGCACATAAATACAAAAAAGCATAACATAGTTAAAAATATTATTTTCCTCATAACCCTCCCTCTAACTTTACACTTGGTTGTGTGTCAGAAAAGTGTGAAGTTATTTTGTTTAATAATGGCGTTAAAAGATTGAAACATAATAAGGCCAGAAGTTCCACTTCCAGCCTAACACCTGTCTGGTAGAATATAAAAGTTAAAATTGCGACGCCTGCGCCAAATAGTAGTTTTCCTGTCCGACTAAAAGGAGTTGTCCTGGGCTCTATTAGCATGATGAAAATAAAAAAATAATTCAGATAACCAAGTATATTTAAAAGAGACACCCTGTGCATCAGTGCTTGCGCACCATACAAAATCATAGAGACTAAAAAATAACTCAGGACTATCTCGAATTTTCTTATCTTAAATATAAAATATAATCCAGCCGGCACGATAATATACCACGCATAGGCGGCCTTCCATTGAGTAAAAACACCTAACGATAAGGTCGTTAAAAAAATGCCCAGCGCCGCGGGATTGAATATGTGCCTTCCGCGAAACCTAACCAAGTGTTTTGAAGAAATTGCCAGTATGCTGGCAAGACCTATGATCCACCATTCTAAATCGCTCGAGATAACATAGCCTATGATGAGCCCTGAAATAAGCGAGCTTTCAGTTATGACCAATTTTTTATTTTTAATATAATTGATCAGGGTGTCAGCCAATATCGCGCATAAAAGACCGAACAATATGCCCTTGAGCAGTAAAAAATCCCTGCCCAGAAAAGAGATACATAAACCAAATACTGCGAGAAATATACCTAACTGGACTTTTACGGAAGAAATCTTCATTTTAATCTCGATAGATACTTGAATACCTCAAGCGTCGCCTTTGCCCCTTCGCCTGCTGCGATGATAATCTGTTTTTCAGGCACATCTGTCGCATCGCCTGCGGCAAAAATACCAGGGACATTAGTCCTGTTGTAACTATTCACTTTTATCTCGCCGCGTTCATTTTTATCAACACCTTTTACAAAATCAGAATTCGGTATAAGACCGACCTCTACAAAAATTCCCTGCACAGAGAGTATTTTTTCTTGTCCATTTTTTTTCACCCTGATACCCGTTACCATTTTCTGGCCCTGCACAGTGATAACCTGGCTGCTGTTCATGATGATGACTTTATTGTCTCGTTCTATCTTCTCCTTCATAACAGGATCACCTGTTATATCAGGCGCGATATTCACCAGATAGACTTTATTAGCTATACTCATAAGTTGAATCGTTGCGTCAAGAGCTGAATTACCTCCGCCTATCACAGCGACATCCTTGTTTGAAAATAACGGGCCATCACATGTAGCGCAATATGTAAGACCCTTATTTTTATATTCTCTCTCGCCGGGCACACCCAGCTCCCTGGAACGTTTACCTGAGGCGACTATGACTGTCTTGGTCTCATATTCTCCTTTATCTGTCTTGACATATATGGTGACGTCTTTTTTGCTGACTTCCACGGCAGTCTCGTTTTCCCTTAACGGGATGTTGTATTTTTTCATATGCTCTTCGAATTTGGATACGAGTTCAGGCCCTGTTATAAATTGATAGCCAGTGTAATTTTCTATATCCCCGCTCCACGCGGTCTGGCCTCCTATATCTTTAGATATAACCAGGAACTTCATCTTTTTTCGCGCGGCATACACTGCGGCCGTTATTCCTGCAGGACCTGCGCCTATTATAATCAGGTCGAATATACCCATATTACTAACCATGCCTTATGTGATGCGGGGTGAGGTCTACTATTTCTTCCACATCCACTTCGATTAAATACTCTGGTTTTGGCAAAAGCGCCTCAGGATGTTTCGGATGCCCTTTTTCGCCTTTGATATTCTTGATCAAACGATGTGAAAGTCGTTTAGTGATCTTATCTTCCCATAGTTTTACTGTGCGGGATTCGATCTTGTCTCTTTTTACAAGCCTTGCCTTACCCTTAAGCGAATAGCCTATGAACTTATGTTCATCAACTGCTGTAATGCTGATATTGGGGTTTTTATGCAGATTCGCATGCGTCTTTTCCTTGTATAGATCAAGGAGGTAAATCATACCGGTTTTATCTATCTCCACTATCCCCTTGCAGGAATTATGCGGGAATCCATTTTCGTCAATGGTCGTTATTACAGTATAATGTTGTTTGTGAAAAAATCTGACCAGGTCTTCGCTTAATGACTTCATAATCAGGCTCCTGATTGCGGAGGAACAGAGACCCTTGTCGCAAGCTGAGAATCGATTGTCAAAAGCCCATTCTCATCTTTACCTATTAAATCAAATTTCTGTAAAATCCTGGTCGGGGTTTCTTCTTCCTCGACCTGCTCGGTAACGAACCACTGCAAAAGCGTTTCTGTCGCGCGATCGTTTTCTTTTCTGGCGATGATCACTAGATCATTAATCCTCTTTGTGACAATCTTTTCGTGGTCGAGTGTCTTTTGAAATAAGTCTCTCGCGTCCTTAAAATCTTTAGGCGGTTCATCAATCGCCTGTAGGACCACCCTGCCGCCCTGTTTTACAATATAGTCGTAAAACTTCTGGGCATGGGCTATCTCTTCCTGCAGCTGCGCCTTAAACCAGTTGGCAAAACCATTCAACCCAATAGAAGCTGAATAGGCTGCCATAGAAAGGTACAGGTACCCAGAATATATCTCCTTATTGATCTGTTCATTAATACTGTCCGTCATCTTTGTGCTTATCATGCTACACTCCTTTCTTTACTTCAGGGTGGAGAGGTGTCGTGGCATTGTGGTCCATGTAAATCGTTCTTTTTCTCATTATCTATCCTTCTTTAATAATACTATTTTAGTATTATTAACTACCTTTGTCAAGTTCTTTTCAGAGGATCCTATTGGCCAGAAATCCAAGGGCTATTACCTGGGGTACCGTGATTATGGGCAGCCATATGGCCACACGCTTCCCGACATTAAAATATAAAAGTCCTATTTCAGTATAGTCTGTCACGACTCCTGCCATTAAGAATACAAAGGCATTGCCAAATGCTCCTGTCTGCCTGTATATCTCAAAGGCAAGGGGCGCCGTGCCTTCAGAACATACCTCCATTATAGTGGCTATTACCAGAGTCACTGCCATCCCGACAAAAGTAGGCCCCATATAATGATGAAAAAAATTCTGCGGCACATATGCGGCTACGAGGCTCGCAAGGCCCATACCTATCAATATCCACCATAACACCATATTTGCAAGAGACAGCGTGCCTGAGAACACGCCTTTAGTGTCTTCTGTCAATTGCCTTCCGGAAAACCTGTAAGAAGATATCCTTTTTTTAAAATCTCCTGTTATTGAAAATTCTCCATGCACTACTTGAGTATTCTTATTAGTCTCGATCATGCCCTTTGATTCTAATACCTGAAATATAAGTCCTGTAGTTATGGCAATGATTATCGCACCGAATATAATAAAGAGCGCCTTGGGCCCGAAGAAGGCCAGGAGCATTATGGTAAGAGGAAGATTCGCCCATGGGCTCGCTAATAAAAATGCTACCACCGCAGGGTTTGAGGCGCCTTTTTTATGTAGCTGTATGGAGAGGGCGAGTATCCCGTGGCTACAGGCGCTCATGAAAAACCCGAGTATCACGGAATAAAATATAGTCCGCTTTTTTGGTTTAGATAGAATGTGCGAGATATACTCTCTCGGGACAAAATGATCTATCACGCCTCCGAGGGCCAGGCCTAAAAGTACTGCCCACCAGATCCTTCCGAGGTACATGGATAGGGATATCCTGAAAGGCTCTAGAAAAGGCAGTATATAAGACATTGCGCAAAGCAGGGCCAGGACGCCTGATGCCAGTATTACTTTATTTTTATACCATCTGGTTTTTTTTGGAACAAGGCAGGCGTTCAGTTCACTATCAGCTATTTTATTTTCTTTTGCAAATTTTTCAGCGCAATGTTTACTGCAAAAATAATAAGATGACCCGTCTTTCACCAGCTTTATACCAGTGGATTCATTAACATCCATCCCGCATATAGGGTCTTTTGCCATAAAATCATTTTTCCTCTTCAAGAGCCTTTTCCTCGGCTATTTTATCTATGTATTTCTGTGGGTCTTTCTTGAACTCATCTATACAGCCTGCGCAGCAGAAATTATAGGTCTTGCCTTCATATTCATATGCCGCGCCCATCATGGAGCCGCCGATCTCCTCTCCTGAAACAGGGCAAATCTTATTGCCAACGTCTATCAGGTCTTCCTGTTCATTCTGCATATCGCCCTTTTGCATCATTTCGTGGTCATGCCCTGCATGCTCAGATTCGGCAAATACGAACGGAGACACAAAAAATATCGCTACCGCTAAAACCATAACTATTCTTTTCATTTCCCCTCTCCCTTCCTTTTTACCTTTAGAAACTGTCTCTCCTTGATCCAGCAATATAAAACAGGGACCAGAATCAGGTTGGACAAAGTCGCTGTGATGAGCCCGCCCACTGTGGGCGAGGCCATAGGTTTCATTATCTCAGAACCAGTACCGGTAGAAAGCATCACTGGAATAAGCGCGATGATCGTCGTCGTGGTAGTCATCATCGCCGGCCTTACCCTTAAAAGCCCTCCTTCAATAATAGTCTTTCGAATATCTTCTATGGTCTTAGGGACTTTCTTTTTGAATAAATCATCCAGAGTTGAAAGTAACACTACGGCATTGTCGGTCGCTACGCCAAAGAGGGCAATAAACCCTACCCACACAGCTGTGGAAAAATTAAAACCTAAGATAAATAATAAAATAATACCGCCCATAAGGGAAACAGGTATGCCTGTGGATAGGATAATTAAACTGCTGAAATTTTTAAATGCCATGTAAAGTAACATCAGTATTACACTCAAAGCTATGATAAGTGATGGTATGAGTTTTTTTCTCGATTCCATCTCTGACTCAAACTGGCCTGACCAGGAAATAAAATATCCCGGAGGCAGTTTTAATTCTCCGTTGTCTATCTTTTCTTTTACTGCTTTCTGCGCCTCCTCTACAAAATCTATCAGTCCGATTACGTCCTGATTGACATTGACAAAAACCCTCGCGTAGGCCTGAGTATCTTCTGAATTGATAACCGCCGGTCCAGGCACCCTTTTTAAAGTCGCGACCTGGGTCAAAGGTATGTGTTCGCCTCCCGGAGTTGGAATAAAGATTCTCTCCAATGCCTCAGGGCTATCTCTCAATTCCCTTAAATATCTCACCCTTACTGGATACCTCTCTCTTCCTTCGACCGTGGTAGTCAGGTTCATGCCCCCTATTGCTGTCATTATGATATGCTGTATATCTCCTATTTTTACGCCAAAACGAGCGGCCTTTTCTCTGTCTATATCTATTTCAAAATAAGGCCTGTTTGATGTGCGTTCGGCATACGGACTCACTGCGCCTTCTACCCCACTTACTATACCTTCTATCTCAACTGCAATCTCAACTATCTTGTCTAAATCAGTCCCAAAAACCTTGATGCCAACAGGTGTCTGTATGCCTGTGGCCAGCATATCGATCCTGTTTCTTATTGGCTGGGTCATTATTGGGCTTACACCTGGCATCCTGGTTTTTTCCTGGATCTCCTGAATAAGCTTTTCTCTGGTCATGCCTTTGCGCCAGAATTTCCTGTCCTTAAGATGTATAATGCTTTCGATCATACCTACAGGCGCAGGATCAGTTGCTGTTTCAGCCCGGCCTAACTTGCCTACTACCCATTCAACTTCTGGAAATTCGTTTTTTATAATAATATCCTGTTTTTTCATAACGTCCATTACCTGAGTCAGGGATGCGCCAGGTAGAAATACCGGCATAAATAGAAGGTCCCCTTCATTAAGAGGAGGCATAAATTCCTGACCCATTAAAGAGCCGCATAATAAACCTATAACTACAACTGCGATAGAGATTAGAACCACTATTCCCTTATGTTCAAGGGACCAGCGAATAATAGGATTATATCCTTTATGCAAGGCCTGTGCTGTTCTATTCTTTTCAACCGGCCGCAATCGTCCTCTTAAGAAATAATAGCAAAGCGTTGGCAGAAGCATCAGGGCGATCACAGCAGCAGCACCCATGGCAAATGTCTTTGTAAATGCGAGCGGCCTGAAAAGCTTGCCTGCCTGGCCTGTCAAAACAAAAACAGGGATAAATCCTA
>JAHIEN010000001.1 GCA_018901615.1 Candidatus Omnitrophota bacterium
AGCGGTCGAGCCGCATGTGAATATACTTGAGGATTGTCTTAGAAGAGTGAGTTTTTTTGAAGAAGAACAAAGAAGGGCCGGGATATTGACCAGGATCATCGCTGGTTCTTATGACACGGGCCTGCGTGATATTTCTCTTTCTGATTTTGGATATGATGGCGGGAAAAATTTCTATTTTAAAGGGATAGCCGGGGAGATGTCGGTCATCCTGGCGTTTGTTAAAAGGCTAAATGAGACTGGTTATTTTGATTTAGTTGAGATCAAGCAGGCCACAAAGGGCATTGTCAGGGGAGAAGAGAGAACAGGTTTTGATATCCAGGGCATGATAAAGATATGATCCGCCTATCCAAGCGTGAAAAATATATTTTTACACTGGCCGCTGTCATTATTATTAGCGCGACGTTGTGTAATGTTGTATTTAAGCCCTGTGTTAATAGATGGAATTGTCTTAACCGCGAGATATCTATAAAAGAAGTCAGGTTAAAAAAGGTCTCCAGGCTGTTTGAGAATAGAGACGAAATTATAAAGAAATATAATGATAGAGCGTCTTTATCCAAAGGCATTTCAAGTATTTTAAACTACATTGAAACGCGCTCAAACGTCCTGGGAATAAAGATATCCAATATAAAGCCAGAACCTTTACTCCAGAAACAAACTCAAAACGGTCATGAAATAGGGCTCGAGATAGAAGGAGAGGCTAAAAATATACAACGATTTATATCTGCAATGGTCGATCCGCCAATGAGTATGGGGTTAAGGCGATTCGACTTCAGGGCCCAGCCCAAAAACCCCACCCACCTAAAAGGCACCCTGACCCTATTAACCGCAATCCGCTAACTGGGGACGTCTTACTGTGCTATAACATCCTTAGGGACAATGAGTTGCAGTTGTGATGATTCCAGCGATTATACCTGTCTTGTTGGAAT
Organism: Candidatus Omnitrophota bacterium; assembly: GCA_018901615.1. GTDB lineage: Bacteria > Omnitrophota > Gorgyraeia > Gorgyraeales > Gorgyraeaceae > JAHIEN01. The sequence continues at coordinate 927 of JAHIEN010000001.1, forward strand.
CATCACTCTTGTAACTATATAATTTATAGTGAGTTAGGTAACTGTGAGACGTCCCTATTTTTGGGACTTGACAATTATTTAGCTATAAGGTATACTTACTCTCTAAGTAGAGAGTAAACTATCGCTCTCTATATAGAGAGCTTTAACAATGCAAGAATTGTCAACTTAAGGATAATTAGGGTTTTAATATTATGGGGAAGATATATCTTATAAAAGATCTGGCTGGGTTAAGCGGGCATAGCATACACACCATTAAATACTATCTCAAGATCGGGCTTATAAAGGAAATCGGGAGAAGCCCTGAAACCAATTTCAGGTATTTTGATAGTACAAATCTTGACGCATTGAATAAGATCAGGACATTGCGCAAAAAAAACAAATCTCTGGCAGAGATAAAGGAAGTCCTCGATTCTGTCCAGACAGTTTAAAGCATATGTCATATTATAACACATTGAGTCTTGATAAAGAGCCATTTTCAACAAGCCCTGATCCTTATTTTCTTTACCCTTCTGTATCGCACAAGCAGGCATTACACAGGCTCGAGATCGCGATAAGGCTCAAAAGAGGCCTGAGCATTATCCTGGGGGATGTCGGTACAGGCAAGACTACCCTTGCCAGAGCGCTTGTCCAGTCATTAAGCCATGAGCAAGGGTTTATTTCACATATGATATTTGACCCTACCTATGAATCTGAATTTCAATTTGTCGCTAGTCTTTCTAAATTGCTCGGGATAAAACCGACCTTCAGGTCAGCGCTTGACTACAAGGAAGCAATAGAGAGGTTTCTATTCAAAAAATGCGTGGATGAAGATAATATCGTGGTTCTAGTAATAGATGAGGGGCAAAAACTCAGCCCGTCATCATTAGAAATATTAAGGACCTTTTTGAATTATGAGACAAACGAGTATAAGCTTTTTCAGCTTGTTATAATCGCGCAGATGGAACTTTTACCAAGGATAAAAAGGATAAGGAATTTTGCTGACAGGATAACCCTGAAGTATATAATCAACCCTCTAGACGTGAACGAAACAAAAAACATGATAGAATACAGGCTCAAACAGGCAGGGTATAATTCGGGAATGAAGCTTTTTAACGATAAGGCTGTAGAGCTTATTTACCAGTATACGCAGGGTTACCCGCGCAGGATAGCTAATATATGTCATCTGGCGCTGGAAGAACTTGTTATGGCTAGCGGCAGTAGCGTAGAGGAAGGTATGATCTCTGAAGTAATAGGCCGTGACAAAAAAATGGAGCTAAGCTGATGTCACATATAACCCCGGAAGAAAGATTGTTGGAGCTTATAAAAAAGGCGCAGGGCAGTCTTAAAATAAAAAAAGAGCTCAAGATCTTTAATAAGGTCAACATCATATTGATAGGCATAATCGTAATTGTAATAAGTGTTTTCGCGATGGATGTGGTTAAATCCAAGAAGAATATTTCTGATCTTGAAGCCGATCTTTCCGGATTAAAGATAATGCCTTTGCCTCAGCCAGCTGATATCAAAGAGATAGCGGTTGAAGATATAAAAGAGGCCGTAGTTGCAAAAATAGAAATGCCTGCGCCTGAAAAAAGTTTGGCAGTGGATCTAAACCTGCTGGGGATCATAACAGGCGATGAAAAACAGGCTATAATAGAAGACAGAAAAGAGGGCAAGGCATATTTTCTCTATCCAGGCGATAACCTTGAAGGCTTCGAGGTTATCAGTATCACCGATACCGGCGTGATATTAGACCGTGATGGAGAGAAGATAGAATTGAAAATCTAGTCAATCGGAGGTCGTCATGATAAAAAAAATAATCATCTCTTTCGTCATATACTTAGTGTCTATATTTTCTGCCATGCCATTTATCGCCGCGCAGTCTTATGAAGACCAGACAGAGCTGATATCGCTGGATTTAAAGGGCATGGATATAAGGGATGTCCTCAAAATATTATCGCAGAAGAGCGGGCTGAACATAGTAGCTGACAGCGATGTAAAAGGCACGATTTCGCTTTATGTCAAGGATGTTGACGCGATGCAGGCCCTGGACATAGTGGTGTCTACTAACGGCCTGGCATATGAGCAAAAGGGCACGCTTGTGAGGATCATGACTGACAAGCGCTATGAAACAATGCACGGGAAAAAGTTCAAGGACTCGACTGTCACAGAGATCGTAAAACTGGATTATGCGAATGCGACAGATGTTGCCGGAGCAATCCAGAAAATAAAGACAAAGGTAGGCAAGATAATAGCTGATGACCGCTCCAATACAATTGTCCTGGTGGATAGCGCGGACAATATAAAGAGGCTCAGGGAGGCCATTACAGAAATAGATACACCGCTGACTACAGAGATATTTTCTCTTGACTACGCAAAGGCAGAGGTAATAAAAGAAAAACTGGAGCAGATGGTAACAGCCAATGTCGGCAATATAAAATTTGATGAGAGGACCAATAAGGTCATTGTTATCGATACACCTAAGAAAATAGCAGAGATCAAAAAAGTTATAGAGGCCTTTGACGAGAAAACGCAGGAAGTCATCATAGACGCGAGTATCATACAGGTCACACTTTCCGATAAGTACAGTTATGGCATAAACTGGGCAGATGTTGCCGCGCTTGGAGATATAAGGCTTACAGGGGACACAAACCTCTCCACGGGTCTTACAGGAACGAGCCCTTCTACGCTTACAATAGCTACGACAGGAGGTAATTATTCAACGGTGTTAAGCATCTTAAAGACGTTCGGCGAGACAAATGTGCTGTCAAGGCCGAGGATAACCGTGGCTGATAATGAAGAGGCAAGGATACTTGTGGGAGCAAAAGAAGTATATGTGACCAGCGAAGTGACCACGACATCCGGCGGCACTTACCACACGACAGACCACGTGCAGTTTGTCGACGTAGGAGTCAGGCTCATTGTTACCCCGGAAATAAATAAGGCGGGATATATCAAATTAAAGATCAAGCCTGAGGTAAGTAGTACGGATCCTACCAAGACTGTTGAACTGAAAAATCCTGACGGTAGCACAAGAACCGTAGTGCCTTATGTCACTACGTCAGAGGCAGAGACCACTGTGCTCGCAAAGGATAATACCACGCTTATCATAGGTGGCCTGATGAAAGATACAGTGGTAGAACACACTGAAAAGGTCCCCTTTCTCAGTGACATCCCTTTTGTAGGAAAATTATTTTCCAGTACTGGTAAAAGCAAAGAAAAGACAGAACTGGTGATCTTTCTTACACCGCATATTATTGAAGGTGATATCACCACAAAGGAAGCAAAGAGTTACCTTGACGAGCGGGATAAAAAACAGGCCTCTGTGAAAATAGTAAAACCAGAAAAGTCCTCGGAGCCTCAGCCTGTACATTTACTTGTACCGGCCAGAAAAGAAAAGACAGAAAAGAATGTGTGGGCGAGACTGCTTGGGCCTAAGGACAAAAAGGAAAGACCAGAAAAACCGCGCGGTCAGCAAACTGACAGAGCCGATAATAGTCCGTATGAAGAATATTATCTCATTGTAAGAAATGAGATAAATGACATAGCGGCACGGCAGGATGTCTCAGGTCTGACAGGAGAGGTAGAGCTTCAGTTCAGACTTGATAAAAAAGGCTTTGTTGTAAGGGGCCCCGTGGTATTGAATAAGCCTGACCTGGAGCTTGTCAGGGCCGCTGTCGCTGCGGTTAAAGAGGCAATGCCGTTTCCGCCATTACCAAGAGACCTGAATAAAGATGAAGCAGAGTTTTATATAACGGTGAGGTACGAGTAATAAGGTTATTTTACGTTGAGGTTGAATTTTACTTGACGCAGGAGAAATATTGAATATAATTTAAACAATATGCCTTCTGTAGATAAAATATTTGTAATAGGCGTTTTCTTTTTCATATTTACCTCTACCCATGCCGTGGCAGAAGATGCGGAAGGTAAGGGTTCCAGTGTGGTAGGAACCGTAGTAGAGCAGGATGAATTATGGTATG
>JAHIEN010000145.1 GCA_018901615.1 Candidatus Omnitrophota bacterium
AATGACTCCCCATAAAGAATAATCTGCTCTGGTTTAATATCTATCATATTTAGCAAACAATCATATGCTGCAAATGCATCGCGGTAAAAACCTGGCTCTGACGACCTTCCTTGGCTTTTACCGAATCCTCTGTAGTCGATAATAAGGATACTGAAACCTGCCTGGTAAAGGAGTTTTAACTTATCAATCCTGTCTCCAATATTGCCCGCATTCCCATGAAAGAAAAGAAGCGTGTATTTAGCTTCGAGGTTTGATATAAACCAGCCGTTTATTTTGACATTGTCTTCTGTAGTTATGTATATATCCTTAAAAGAAATGCCGGCCGAGGAAGGATAATTCAATATTTCTTTAGCGGGATAATATACTCCTCTATACTCAATGTATTTAACATAAGCAAATATTAAACCAAGGCCTAGCAGAATGATTAAAAAAACTCTCATATTAATAACCCACCGGAATAATGTATAGGGGTTCATGGTCTATCGGTAAGGATAATATTTTTTTGACTTCTTCATCATTAAAGGCTCCTATGGGAACGGAACCTAAACCTAAAGCCACTGCTTGTAAGTGTATATTCTGAGCAATATGTCCAACCTCTATATGCGCATATCTTATGCCACGCTCGCCATATTTCGATGTCAGGCGTGAATAAACTGCGCAGATTACTATATTAACCGGCGCTTGACTTATAGCAGTTTGCCCGAAAGAAGAATCTGCCAGGGCGCCTCTTAGATCCTGCTCGCTTAAAGACTCTAATTTATGCCCGTTAGGTAAATAGCGAAATAGGCCATTTTTGGCCAATAGATAAATCTCCATGGGATATAATGCGCCTGCGGAAGGAGCAGTACGAAGACCATGGAATCCTTTCTCTGCTGTTATGCCCTGGCCAGCCCAGAGAAGCTGGCTGATCTGCTGTAAACTCAAATCCTTTTGCTTGAAACTGCGTTGAGAGCGCCTCCTAAAAATAACCTCTTCAAGAGAAATATTACCTTTATTAAGCGGTTTGGGCAACTGAATCAACTTTGTTTCAGCCATAAGGATACTCTCCTTGCCAATAAAAAGAACATAACCGGCAGCTATAATCAAGATAATTATAAATACAGGCGACTTTTTACGTAAAAAGTCTGAAGATATGCTTATTGCCATACTCCCTCAATTTAATAACTGCAGAACATCGCCTGGTGCAAAAAATAGGTTTATGTGTTATTATACCCTCATAATGCTGCGCTTTCAATGGATTTAGTAGTGTAAATCCACAGATCTGGTAATTACACACGAGACATTTCCTCTCAAGACGGGCGGTAATATTCGACAAGGGGACGACTTCTCTGCAAGCAACTCTAAGAGGTGACTCCTCTAAGGACAACAGAAAGGAATCAAAATTAAAGAAACATTTTATCGCTCTCACATAGAAATATTAAGCGGCTTTAAAGTGACTGTCGGCTTATAGCTTTTTTATCAAATCTTTTGCTACTTTTTTACCTGCCAGAAGCATCCCGCCAAATATCGGTCCCATGCGCGGGCCGCCGAAAACCGCATTTGCGCACATACCACAGGCATATAAACCGGAACATACTTCTTTTGAATTCTGCACAATTGTTTCCTCTCCTACCTCTGCCCACATGGATCCCTCTCCCAAGGTTTTTCCGGTTTTAGTCTTGAGCCTTATACCGGACTTTCTTTCAATGATACGTGCTACTTCCGCTGGGTGGCCTGTCGCATCTACAACGACTTTGGCACGCATAGTAATTGGGTCAACGTGCAAGTTCGCCATTTCAACCGCAGTCCAATTCAATACCAATCCTACCACTTTTCTGCTACGCACCATTACGTCTTCTACGCTCATAAGGTTAAAAATTTTTAACCCTGCCTTTACTGCTTTGGAGCAGATGGTTGAAACTGATTCAATGGAATCAGCTAAATAATAACCTGCTTCGTAACGCCTGCTTTTAATACCGAATTCATCAAGAATGCCTTTAGCCTTATCTTGTACTACTATTTCATTAAACATGATACCGCCACCCCACATACCACCGCCGACAGAAAGCTTTCTTTCAAAGAGTACAACTTTCTTACCCGCCTTAGCCAAATAATAGCCACATACCATACCAGCAGGGCCTGCTCCGACGATAGCGACATCAACGTCAAGCGCCTCTATTAACTTTCTGCTATATGATTCAATGATGGCCTTGGAAATTTTGATTTCATCTAACTGCATAGGTTTCTCCTTTCTGGTTATCTATCCTCGGCCTCATTGGCCAGGTAAAGGTACAACAAAAAACCCTTATGCCAACCGCATAAGGGTATCAATTCAGGCCTCCCTTCCCTCCGCTGGCATTATCCAGATCAGGTTGTTAGGGTAATCCGCTTATTTCGCAGAACTCTCAGGCCGCTATACGACCTCCCCATTATTAATCTACCAAGCCTATTACAACACAGAATAAGATTTTGTCAACAAAATTGCACAAAATTGCATTATAAAATATGTCTTGTAAGAATCCCAAGAAATATGGCGCAGTAGAAAACCTCTCTAAAGCCAAATTGTCCTCACCTCTTTAGACCTTCTACTAAAGATTATTAATTTGTGCAAAGCAAAATTTGCAGGATGAGGCACATTTCGGTATATCCACTTCTTTTTTTGATTCTCGCGGGAATCGGCACAAGAAAATCTATATCTCTTGTCCTGATAGTAGATATATCTATATATGAAATATTTTCAAAATAGTCTTTATAAAAATAAGGCCATCCAGAATACCCGCTTTATTAAAACGCCTTAAGACCTCAAGACATAATTTATATTGATTCTTTTCCACGAAGAATCCCTTTTAAAAACTTGACCTGCTTCTTAACTTGTGACAGTAGCTTTCTATACTTAGCTCTTAAGACTTTTGCTTCTTGATATTTATTTCTTTCAGCTTCTGAAATTTTTCCTTTATAGATATATTTTACCTTTTTGCCGGCCCGCTGCGCTAAATAACAATAACTATGCCCTCTTATCTTTTTTTCAGCGATACATCCTTTGGGCAATTCATTTAATGCCCTCTCATATTCCTTTTTCATGCGCAAGGAATTTTCAAGCTCTTCTTTCAATACGCCTTTTATCACACCCATTTTAACTCCTCCTGTTACCTAACATACTACTAAATACCCGTTTTTTCAGCGATAGTGACCTCAAGGGAAAAATTAATTAACTTTTAGGCATTGGAGATCCATTTTTACGGGCGGCGCAGAATTTTTTGCGCTACAATGCCTTAG
>JAHIEN010000146.1 GCA_018901615.1 Candidatus Omnitrophota bacterium
GGTGGAGCGATGGAGGAAATTAATAGGGCTCAGGCACAGGGACGCGATGTAAGCGAAGCTTTAGAGGCTGTTGAAAGGTCTACCAAGAAACACACTGAGGTCCTCACTGATTTGCTGGGTAAAGTCCCTGAAGAAGCCAGGCCAGCTATTAGACACTCCATAGAGGTCTCCAGAACAGGAAGAAACACTGCCCTGGATACACTGAGAAAGATCCATGGAGGTGAGATTCCTGCTGGCAGGCCCGAAGGGATAGGGATACCAGAGGGGATTGGACGTCCTGAAGGTGTCGGCAGACCGGAAGACATTGGTAGGCCCGAAGGAATTGGAAGGCCAGAGAAATCCGAAAGGCCAGAAAGGCTGGAAAGGCCAGAGAGACCAAGTAAGCCAGAAGGTGTTGGCAGGCCAGGAGGAGTCGAAAGGCCTGACGGTGGTAGGTCCGGTGGTGGCAGAGGAAGATAATAAAGCTTTTGGTGACAAATTTGTCCTGTTAGAGAGAGGTAAAGGAAGAGGAATGAAGAATCCTATAACCGGCCCCCTTAGAAAAAAACTTTCTAAGCGGGCAGGGTTTACCCTGATGGAGCTCGTGATTGCAATAGGAATATTAGCCCTTGTTTTAGTTGGGCTCCTACAAGTTTTTGTCTGTTGCTTAAGCCTTAGTGAGTTAGCAGGAAATTCGACCATTGCCATAAGTAAGGCCCAAGGAAAGTTAGAAGAAATACGCAATCACAGTTTTAATAGCATAGTAGTAGATTATAGTCAAGGGGAAAGTCCTGGTAATATCTTTGACCTAACCCAATTAAATGGTAAGGGAGTGATTTATATTGATGATACTAATCCTGAATTATTAGAAATAGAAATTGTTGTAAGCTGGCAAGAGAAAGGCAATCGTATCATTGGTGAGGATAGTAACTTAAATGGCGCTTTAGATACCGGCGAGGATGATAATGGAAATGGAAAATTGGATTCCCCTGTTTCACTGGTAAGCATGATAGCAAAAAGGTAAGAGGATATGTCAGAGAAAAAAGATTTCGGGTTTACTTTAGTTGAAATGATGGTTACAGTATTTATCTTCTTACTTCTTATAGGTGCCCTATTTACAGTATTGGCTACAGGTAGTACTTCTTGGCAAATAGGAGATGTTCGTATCGAACTCCAACAAGAATTAAGAAAAGGCATGGATTGGATAGGTGGTGAGTTGCGTCAAGGCGGAACTTTTACAATCGAGGATGTTCCTGCAGATGGTTCTTGGTATGATAAAATTACTTTTCGCAAACCCCAGGATGTAATTGATGGTAATGTAGTCTGGGAAAATGAAGAAATTCAATATTTGCTTGGCGGTTCAAATGATAGACAGCTTCTGAGAAAGGTTGATGATGAAGAAAGGATTTTAGCAAATAACATCATATCCTTTCAAGTTAGGCGTCAGCCAACAAGCCCTGAGATAGTGGAGATAACCCTACAAGCCGATAAAAGGACTGTTAAAGGCCATATAATTGAGCTTGATTTGAATTTTCAAATTAAACTTAGAAATTGACCATTAAATTGGAGAGGAAGGCGATGTATTCGATGAATATAAAGAATAACAAAGGAACTATACTCATCATTTCTTATTTAGTAATTGCTGTCTTGTTAATCTTAAGTGCTGCCTTTCTTTCTCGCAGCATCAGTGAAAATAGAATAGCTGAGAGGCAAAAATGGTCCGTCCGAGCCTTTTCTATCGCTGAAGCAGGTTTGGAGCGGGCATTATACGATTTAAGGCAGGACTTTAAAAATGACCTAATTGATCCTAGTTGGGCAGATGGTGAGATTAATGGTATAGCTTGTGGACCGGATAGTGAAAATTTCTATTCTCTTCCTTATGAATCGACCTTGTTAGGTAATGGCTCTTATAGCATAGAATTGAAAAATGTAGTTGGTAAAGATAACGAGATCTGGGTTAGGTCGATGGGGACCTTAAATGGTATTAATATAATTATCCAGAGCTATGGCAAGATTGAAAATCTTTCTCCCTGGAATAATGCCATTTTTGCTGGAGCTGGTTCGGCTGGAAGCATGATAAATGGCAATGTTGATATTCGGGGCTCAGTGCATATATTAGGCACAGGCCTTGAGAGCGATGATTTTGCGATTGATATGGGTGGTAGTGGAAATATAGGTAATAATTATGAAGGTATACCTCTACAGTTAAAAGATAGAATTCCTCCTTGCCCAACGACAACATTTAATGGCGAGACAGTAGAAACCTTAGGAGCTTCCCTTCGAATAAAACGTGGCTTGGTTGGTTTAAGCGGCACCGCCACTACAGGAAAAGCTGATGTTTCTGGCAATTCTTACAAAGAGACTATGGACGGGGTTTATGTTACTGATGGGTATGGAGGAAATAGGGGCGAGAACAATGTCTATTCAGATAATGGCACCCAAAACAGCTACGACCTCGGTGATAGCGCTAGGTTCCCTAGCCTTGAGGATCCCTATCTTAATTATTCAACCTACCAGGATTATTTGAAGGATAATGCCTTTGTAATCTCAGATGCGGCTAATCTTAATCAACTTGCTAATATTACCCCTGAGTCTGATTTCAGTTATGGTGATACTATGGGTAGTATAAGTATGGATGGTAACGGAAATCTAGCTATTAGTGGTACTGTTTATATCGATGGGGGGAATCTAAACATGAATAAGATAGGAGCAGATAAGACAATTATCTACTCCGGTACAGGGTCAATTCTGGTTACTGGCGATGTGGGAATAAATGTTAACCTGCTCACCCAAGGTAGTAATTCTTTTCCATCTAATATCTTAGGCATTATGACCCCCAATGAAATTAGTTTTAATGCCTCCAATATCGATGTTATGGGGGTATTTTATGCCGAGGATACAATTACTGTCCAAAAACAGACTAACATCGCGGGTATAATCGTATCCAACTATTTTAATATGGGCGAACAAGTCCCCAGTATTTATCAAGTTCCTGAAGTAATCAATAATCTTCCATCGGGCATAATCGCTGGGGATCCTACATGGGTTATTAGAATTGTTGCCTGGCAGAAGCTATAAGGCAAATACTGCCCAAAAGTATAAAAATGTTCGCCCCGCCCGAGCAGTCACAGCACCCTTCGGGCAGGCTTCGCACTTGGTCGGCTTCAATCCTTCGGATTTGTGCAAGGTCCTTTGTGTGCCTGCTTACCCCTAAGAGCAAAAACACCTTTTTATGAATTTTCTTCCGCTGAAGGCGGACAGGCAGCCGCCGCCAATGGCGGGGGCGATTTTGATGTTTTTGCGTCCTGCCTTCGGGCAATCCGCAGGCCTAACGGCCTTTAAAAAGCAGCCCGAAAGACATATTCCCCACCCACCCGAAATAGACAATGCCTATCTCCCCTAAATTATTTTCTTGACAATGCAAACATAAGTTCATAAAATATGAACAATAAGTTTATGTACTGTGAACTCTTAGTTAATAGGGGGTGAACATGGAAAAAATATTCTCCACTAAGCAGAGGATAAAAATTTTAGAAACAGTTGTGTTTAAAAAAGGCAATAGTAGCGTTAATAATATTGCTAATCAGTTGAGGTTGAGCAAGGGGCTTGTATCTAAGTATTTTGATATCTTAACAAAAATGGGTATCCTTAAAAAAGTAAATGGAAAATTGCGTATAACCGATTCTTCATTAGTGAAAGGTATTAAGATTTTACTTAACACAAAAAGCATCGAACTCAACATTTTTAAAAGATTCCCTTTTGTTAGGTCGGTAGGATTGTATGGAAGTTGCGCAAAAGGAGAAAATACCGAAGATTCAGACGTTGATTTATGGATAAAGGTTACCAATGTAAGCGAAGAAAGATTGGCCACATTAACATCAAAATTAAATAAAACGACAAAGAACATCAAGCTTTTATTTTTAACTGATAAAAAGATAGAAAAGGCAAAAAAAGATGATCCATTATTTTATTATTCACTTGTCTTTGGTTCTATAATCTTATATGGAGGAAAAGATGGCATTCAGATATAAAGATTGTATAGAAAAGGGGTTGCTAAGAAAAGTTCCCGCATCTAGCGATAAAGCGAAGCAGTCTATTAAGAAAGCAGAAAAATGGTTGGAGGAGGCACGCAAAGCTCTAAATGGTAAGGCATTCGATTCTTCAGTTCTTGCGTCTTATATGGCGATGTTTCACTCTGCGCGGGCAATCCTTTTTCATGATGGTTATCGCGAGAAAAGCCACGCATGCGTAGCGCGCTATCTGGAAGAAAAATATGTTAAGATAGGTAAGCTTGAGAAAAAATGGATCGAGTTACTCGACCATCATAGAGAAGTAAGACACGTTGATCAATATGATTTAAGTTTCTTCTCTACTGACGAAGAAGCAGAGAAGGCCATTAAATCTTCGGTAAAATTTTTAGAACGCATGAAGAGCTTATTTAATTCATTACTAAAATGATAAAGGTTGCAATATATATCCGAGTGTCTACTGAGGATCAAGCGAAAGAGGGATATTCTCTTGAGGTACAAAGGGAGTATCTTGAATCATTTGCACAGCGGGAAGTATTTGAGGTTTTTAAGGTTTATTGCGATGATGGGATAAGTGCATATTCGACACGTCGCCCTGCGTTGCAACAGTTGCTTGCTGATGCGAAGGCGAAGAGGTTGAGCTTGTCTTAGTCCACAAAATAGATCGCTTTAGTCGAAACCTTAAAGACTTGCTTATGTTGGTGGACGAGTTATCTTCTTATGGCGTTGGCTTCAAATCTGCAACAGAGCCGTTTGATACTACAACATCAGCAGGCAAGCTAATGTTTCAACAGCTTGGCTCATTTGCTGAGTTTGAAAGTAACAGAATTGCAGAGCGTGTATTTCCCGGCATGATGAAGGGTGTGCAACAGGGGAATTGGCAGGGTGCAAGGTTTGCGCCGTTTGGCTACTCATACAACAAGGAAAGAAAGCTATTAGAGATTGAAGAGAGAGAAGCGGACATCGTTAAGCTGATCTATACGATGTATCTTTCCGGAAAGAGCACGCACGATATAGCGGCATATCTTGATAAGAAAGGATACAAAACAAGAACGGGAAAACAATTTTACAATAAATTTATCTGTGATATCCTTAAGAATTAGATTTACACTGGTAAGATTGTCTGGAATAAAAAGCATTACGACAAAAACCAGAAGACAAAGAAGCATTACAAGTATATCAGAAATGATCCTTCAAAAATTCTTGTTGCTCAAGGGAGGCATAAACCAATAATCGATGATGAAGATTTTGTAGAGGTGCAGACCTTATTGGCTAATAAGACGCGAATGTGGCGGCCGAGGGTAAAGAATCAAGAGTATCTTTTGACAGGTCTGATCACTTGTGCAAAGTGTAATCATAGATACACAGGTGTGTCATCCATATCAAACCATCGCTTAAACATAAAGAAACGCTGGTATCGTTGTTCTGGCCCTTATGCCAATCATATTAGGTGTACGAATAGATCGGTGAAGGCAGAAGATATTGAGCCGGAAGTAACAAAGATAGTTGCTCAACTGGTCCAAAATGAGCGCCTAAAACAGAGCCGATGGACGACAGGGACTGAGATTGCTTCGGCCCCTTCGGGGCCTCGCAATGACGGAGGGGGTACGGCGGCTCGCAATGACGGTGGTCTGCTCAAAAATAAGCTGAAGATTAACCAAGAAAAGCAGTCAAAACTTATGGACGCTTATCTGGAAAATTTGCTTGGTGAAGATGTCTATCGAGCGAAGATAACAGAGCTTAGAAACGGAAAAGAAACTGCAATGTCAAAAGAATCAAAAGGTTATAAAAATATGCCAAAAAAAGCATGCCCTGAGCGACTTGTGGTGAGCGAAGCCGAACCAAGTCGAAGGGTCTACATCCGTACCTTCGGATGCCAGATGAATGAGCATGATTCCGGCCGCGTGAAAGACCTGCTCACTACCAGGGATTTTTGTTTTACGGAAGAGCCAGGAGAAGCTGATATATTACTGTTCAATACCTGCAGCGTAAGGAAGCGCGCTGAGGACAGGGTGGTTGGCCGGATAGCGTCTTTAAAGGCGCTTAAAGAGAGGCGGCCTGATGTTATATTCGGGATTTTAGGCTGTATGGCGGAGGCGCTGAGAGAAGATCTTTTTATAAAGTTACCGCATGTGGATTTCTTGTGCGGGCCGGCTGACCTGGACAGGATACCCGAGATTATAAAAAGGGTGAAAAGCGGGGCAAGGCGCCTTATCTATCTGGATGGGCATAAGGCCAAAAAGATCCCGGAGTTTCCGGAAGACAGGGGCGTTGCCAAAAACGCTTACGTAAAGATAATGGAGGGATGTGACAATTTCTGTTCGTATTGCGTGGTCCCCTATGTGCGCGGCAGGGAAAGAAGCAGGCCGCTGGAAGAGATCTTAAAAGAGATAGATAGCCTCGTGCATAAAGGTGTCCAAAGGATAACCCTTCTTGGCCAGAATGTAAATTCTTACGGCAAGGGTTTAAAACAAGGAGTTTCTTTTGCAGGATTGCTCAAAAAGATAGATGATTCAGCGCGGGGAAAAGCGGAAGTAAATTTTTTTACCAGTCATCCAAAAGACGCCAGTACCCAGTTGTTTAAGGTCATAGCGGGATGCAGGTCGGTTTCAAAGTCTCTGCACCTGCCGCTTCAATCCGGCTCAAACAAGATCCTCAAGAAAATGAATAGAGGCTACACTGTTGAGAAATATAAAAAGCTTATAAAGGATTTCAGGAAGATAGCAAAAGGCGCGGATCTTACGACTGACATTATTGTTGGATTTCCCGGGGAAACTAAAAAAGATTTTAACGATACGCTTAAGGCGGTTAAAGAGATCAAGTTTAGCGGCGCGTATATTTTTAAATATTCACCCAGGCCTTTTACTGAGGCGGGGAAGCTTAAGGACAGTGTCCCGAAAGAGGAAAAGGAAACCCGGCATGCCGCGCTCTTATCGGCGCAGAAAGAAATTTGTCGAAAAAAGAAGTAAGGTCGGGAGGACATATGAAAGAATTTCATTTTATGGGGTGTATCGAAATCAGGGAGCTTCTCGGCAAGAAGGCCAATGATGAGCAGAAGCTCCTGGAGCTTATTGAGGAAGTGCCTATAGATTCGATTTATTACCATACCCATAGTTATTTTTTAAGGCATTTCTATATCACCGGCCCTTATCCGAATGATTTCGCTAATTGGGCGGCTATCCAGGCCAGGGACAGGGTGCTGGGCGAAAAACTGGCGTTCGTTACCCCGTCCGGGAATAAAACGCTTGAGGATATACGGGCAGAATTAATAGAAATCATAGATCATCATATCTCCGCCATGAAGTCGGTCCATTTTGTCACGCACGGCGAACCTTTTTATTTTATGAAATCCAGGATTACCGAGGTCCCTACAGGAGTGCTCGTGACCAATCTGGAAGAATTTATAGAGGCCTTAACGTCAGTGCACGCAAGCGCTATATACAATCATATATTCGAGGCCAGGCTGCGAGACAGGCAGGGCAGGAGTGATTTCTCAATATGGCTCAGAGACGCGCTGGGACTCAAGGAGCTGTCGGAAAGGTTCGAGATGGTGGACAGTTATATGTACAGCCTGGAAGGCTTGAGAAATAAATTTCTGGATTTATGCGCAAAGGAGGCGGCGAGATGACCAATGAGAAAATAACGCTGGAGTCATATAGAGAGATCGCCCCCAAAGGCACGGTTGATTTTATTTATAAGCTCGCGGAAAACTTGAAAAAGAAATCTATCCTGCATGTTAATTCCACGCGTTCCGGAGGAGGAGTGGCCGAGATGCTTCACAGGCTTATGCCTCTTTTCAATGAGCTCGAGATACGAGCCCGCTGGGAGGTCCTTAAGGGGACACCTCTTTTTTACAAGACCACCAAGAGTTTCCATAATTCCCTGCAGGGGGCCGCGGAAAATATCACGCAGGATATGTATAAAGAATATAAACTGCTTAATGAGCAGAATGCCAGGGAGATTTCTCTTGAGTCCGATGTCGCGATTATACATGATCCTCAGCCGGCCGCGTTCATAGATTATAAACCAAAGACTTCGCGCTGGCTCTGGCGCTGCCACATTGATATATCGTCGCCCCAGAGAAGGGTATGGCAATTTTTAAGAGATTTTGTCTCGCGCTATGACGGCGCTATATTTTCATTGCCCAGTTTCGCGCAAAAGCTCCCTATACCACAGTTCCTTATGTATCCTTCCATAGACCCTCTCAGCGATAAAAACAAAGACCTTACCAGTGACCAGGTCAATAAAGTCCTGGCCAAATATGACATACCCTCAGACAGGCCTATGATCCTGCAGGTCTCGCGTTTTGATAAGTTCAAGGACCCTGTTGGTGTTATAGAGGCCTATAAGTTAGTGAAGAAATACAATGATTGCTGTCTTGTGCTGGCTGGCGGAGGAGCTACTGATGACCCTGAAGGCATTGAGGTGCTGAATACCATAAAGGAACTGGCCAGTAAGGATAAAGATATATTTATTTTGGATCTACCGCCCGACGCCAATATAGAAATAAACGCTCTCCAGAGAGCGGCTACGGTCGTCCTTCAGAAGTCCACAAAAGAAGGATTTGGCCTGACTGTCGCCGAGGCGATGTGGAAGGGAAAACCTGTAATAGGCGGGGCCGTCGGGGGCATTACCGTCCAGATAATTTACGGCGAGACAGGTTTTACGGTAAATTCCATAGAAGGCTGCGCTTACAGGATACGCTATTTATTGAATAACCCCGAGCTTTCAAGCGCGATGGGGGAGAAGGCGAAAGATTACACAAGAAGGAACTTCTTGATAACAAGGCACCTGAGCGATTATCTCGCCCTCATGGCTACGCTGATAGAGGCTTGACGCTGATATGACGGTGTATTTCTTAATTGGCCCTACTGCTTCTGGCAAGACCGAGCTTTCGCTTAAGCTGGCTAAAAGGCTCAATGCCGAGATTATATCCTGTGATTCCATGTGCGTCTATAAGGGCATGGACATACTTACCTCAAAACCTTCCCCTTTCGCCAGGAAAAAGATAAGGCACCATCTCATAGATCTGATTTCGCCTGCAGAGGAATTCAGCGCAGCCAAATACAGGAAGTTAGCGCTTGAGGCAGTTGAGGGCATATTAAAACGCGGCAAGACGCCCTTATTTACAGGAGGAAGCGGGCTTTATATAAAGGCGGTTGTAGACGGGCTTTTCCCGTCCTCAAAAAAAGACGCCAGGTTCCGCAAACGCCAGGAACAGCTCGCGGAAAAATACGGCGGGAAATATATTTACAATAAACTTAAAAAGATAGACCCTGTTGAAGCAGGGAAAATCCACCCTAATAACGTGAGATATGTAATACGCGCGCTTGAGATATATCACACGGAAAAAAAGAGGCCGTCAGAGCTGAGAAAAAGAAGAGAGCCGTTAAAACATAAAGTAAAGATGTTGGGCATTCAGATGGACAGAGCGGCGCTCTATAAGAATATCGAAGACAGGGTAGATCAGATGTTTAAAGAGGGTATTGTTGAAGAGGTAAAGAGGTTGTCAAAGATCAGATTGAGCGTGACTGCTAAAAATGCCATTGGTTACAGTGAAGCGTTAGGATACTTAAAAGGAAGATATTCCTTGGAGGAAGCCAAGGACCTTCTCAAGAAAAACACAAGACACTTTGCCAAACGCCAAATAACATGGTTCCGCTCCGACCCCCGCATACAATGGAAAAAGCTATATTAGTAACTGTTGATTTTAAGGATGGTAAAGCCTGGTCAGCCGAAGACCGCGCAAGGGAGCTAAAGGAGCTTGTGCGTTCAAACGGGGTATCTACTATAGGTGAAATAGTGTGTCATAGAGAAAGGCCCACGCCGGATTTATTTATAGGTAAAGGGAAATACTATGAGCTAGTGGAGCTCTTCATGAAAAAAAAGGCAGACGTGGTCGTATTTAATAACGAGCTTACGCCTACTCAACAGAGAAATCTGGAAAAGGACCTTGGAGATGCCAGGGTTATTGACAGGACACAGCTTATCCTTGACATATTCGCTCAGCGCGCCCGTTCTACAGAAGGCAAGATTCAGGTCGAGCTTGCCCAGCTGGAATATCTATTGCCGCGTCTTACAGGGAGGGGCATCTATCTATCAAGGCTGGGCGGAGGTATCGGCACGCGCGGGCCAGGCGAAAAGATACTTGAATCTGACAGGCGCAGGATAAGACAGCATATATCAAAGCTTAAGATAGAATTAAAAGATCTGGAAAAAAGAAGAAATTCTCTCAGAAAAAGACGCAAAGACGCCATGCTGGCTACTGTCGCGATAATAGGTTACACAAACGCAGGCAAGACCACGCTTTTAAATAGACTTACAGATTCCAGAAAGATAGCGATGGATAAGCTTTTCAGTACGCTTGACCCTGTGGGCAGGATATACGCGCTGCCTAATAATCTGAAGATCCTATTTCATGATACAGTAGGTTTTTTGTATGACCTTCCGCATTTTCTAGTAGAGTCGTTTAAGGCTACTCTTGAAGAGGTAAAAGAAGCGGACCTGCTTGTGCATGTACTTGATGCCTCAAACCCTCAGATCCATGAACTGGACTCGGCAGTTTATACTGTATTAAAAGAGTTAGGCGCTGAAAATAAGACCATGATCATCGCGCTAAATAAGATCGATCTGGTTGAAAACGAAAACTACCTGAACCGTCTTAAAAAAGAATTCAGAAACTGCGTCTTAATATCAGCTTCGAGAGGCGATGGCATAGATACGATCATAGATAGCATCTCTGGTATTTTGTCCGGCCTGGTTACAACGATTAATATAGAAATACCTATTAATAAGATGGATGTTCTGAGCATGATCTATGAACACGGCAAGGTACATAAGAGAGAAGACCGGTCCGGATCGGTTTATATCGAGGCGACCATCCCAGTTAAATTAAGCGCGCAAATCAATAAGCTTAAGTTGGCATTTTTTTCTTGACCCGCCACAAAGCGTCGGCGGATCTGCGAAAAATTTGAACAGCAAATTTTTCTTGACAAATAGCACTCTAAGTGTTAGAGTGCTAATTCACGTATCCCCAAAAAGGGCTATTTTATGAAACATGTAGACATTGAACAAAGACAGAAAAAAATATTAGGCGCCATTGTGGAGTCGTATATTGAAACAGCCATACCTGTGGGCTCGAGGGCTGTATCTCAGCGATTCAGAATGAGTGTAAGCCCTGCCACTATCCGCAATGTCATGGCTGACCTTGAAGAAAAGGGATTGATTACACATCCGCATACTTCTGCCGGCAGGGTGCCGACTGATAAAGGTTACAGGATGTATGTCGATCTTTTTCTTGAACCAAAACACCTTACAAAGGAAGAAGAATCTTTGATCGCGAAACTCATCGATAAGGGCTGCGAGGATTTTGAGACATTGATGCAGACAGTCTCCAAGTCCATATGCATGATGACCAATGTTGTCGGCATAGTGCTTACCCCCAGGCTTAAGAGGAGCGTATTCAAGCACGTGGAATTTATCCCTATTGATTCTTCGCGGATACTGGCCGTGCTCATTACTGGTTCGGGCGTGGTAAAGAGCACCATGCTCGACATGGAAGAGGAGTTTGTAAAGTCAGAGCTTTTCAGGATATCAGAATTTTTAAACCAGGAACTAAGCGGCATGTTCCTTGGAGATATCAAGGGTTACCTTACCAGGCGGCTCCTTGAACAGAGCGACTCTTTCTACACATTCTTAAAAAAGGCGATGTACATGCTCTCTATCCCCGGCTTATTGAAGATGGAAGACAGGATCTATTTTGAAGGGGCCACAAGCATAATAGCCTGCCCTGAGTTTAAGGATATTACGAAGGCGAGGCTGTTTTTGAAGCTCTTTGAGGAAAAAAGAGACTTGATGGAGCTGTTCGGCGAGGACATGGATGTAGAAGGCATAAAGGTCCACATAGGAAAAGAGAACAACCGCAAATCAGTTCAGGAATACACCATAGTCACCTCTAATTATAAGGTCAATGACAGGGTGATTGGCGCTCTGGGCGCAATAGGGCCTACGCGCATGGAATATGGCAGGGTGATATCAGCGGTGAGTTACCTGTCGGATATACTTGGAAAGGCGCTGGAAGACCTTGGGTAAGAATAAAAAAGTGCTTTTAACTTCAGAGGAATACGAGGCCCTTAAAGAAAAGGCCGGTAAGGCGGATGAGTACTTTGAAAGACTCCTGCGTCTGCAGGCTGACTTTGACAATTTCAAAAAGCGCCTCGAAAAAGAAAAGATAGATTTTATAAAATTTGCCAATGAAGACATAATCATCGAGATATTGAAGATCCTGGATGACTTTGAGCGGGCTCGAGAGGCAGGCAAGATAAAACACGACTTTGATGTCCTTTATAAAGGCATTGAGATGATATGGAAGGATATGAAAGATTTTCTGGCTAAAAAAGGGCTGAAAGAGCTGGACGCAAAGGGCAAGCCCTTTAATCCTCATGAACACGAGGCTGTGATGCAGGAAGAAAATGACGAGCATCAGGAAGATCACGTAATCGA